>NZ_JBEZEV010000018.1:0-85674 GCF_040649055.1 Micromonospora sp. NPDC049060 | reverse complement strand
GAACCGGATCCGCGACGGGCGCTACACCTTCGGCGAGCGGTCGTTGCAGCTCACCCTCAGCGAGCCGGACCGGGGCGTGGCCATCCACGGGCTGGCAACCACCCACGAACCGTGACCCGCCGGCGGAGTCCGGCCATCCTGGAGCCGGAGCGCCCCCGCCGGAGGCGCAGTAACCGCAACCCCCGCAACCGCCGCCAGCTCGCCGACGCGGCCGGCGTGCGCTCCCCTACGCCGCGCGGCTCGTGGCCGCGCGGTCCGGCCGGCTGCCGGCCCACCACCACCCGGTCAATGCTGCTGTCGTTCTGCGGCGGCCCACCGGGCTCCCCGCTCTCCGCGCCAGCCGCCGGGCGTGTTGCGTGGCCGGAGCGGAGCGACAGCGGAGTGCAGGCCGCGCGCCCTGGCGGCGGCGCGTGCGGCCCGCTCAGGGCCGCCTTGATAGATGTAAGGAAAGTCCTCCCACGGCCGGTGGCCGGGCCGACCTACCTTGGCAAGATGGCGGAGTGGACCGTTTCGAGGGTCGCTGCTGGCTGGACTGGTGGGCTAATCCCGTAACCCTGCTCGGCAGCGTCGAGGTGGACATCGTGGTTACCACTGCTGACGACGGTACCTGGGAGGCAAGCGGCCACGCCGTCCTCAACGACGACGAGAATCGAGCCGGCTTCGCACTGCTTTGCGACCTCGACCCCGTCTTCACGCTGCGGTTCGCGGACAGAAGCACGATCGATGTCGTCGTGGACCCTACCGACGAGGGTCACAGCTTTGTCCTCACCGAGTACACCTGACGTTTCGAGAGGATCGGTCGTCCACCGCATCACCCTTCGATATGGGTGGCATCAACCAGTCGCTACAAGATCAATTTTATAGCGACTGACTCACGGTGGGTTGACGTGTCGGTGCTCGGTGCTACCGTGGTCTCCATCGAGCACGCCAGCGCGGCCTTCCTGCCGTATCGCTGAGCTCGACTTCGGAATTGCCGAGCGGCCTTCCTGCCGCTGATGCGAGTCACGTCCCGTCGGCTCTCCATCGCACCGGCCGTTGTGCCGGTCCCGGAATCCGCTAAGCGGTCCAGCACGGCCTTTCCTGCCGTCCACGGTGGCCCGGATTCGCGTACCTCGACGGGTGGGGACTGCCTGCGGCAACTCTCCGGAAGCCGACGACCAGGCACCCCACCCGTCCCGGCATCACACTCACGATCCGCAAACCGGAAGGACCTACCCCAACGGCGGTCAGTGGCTCGGCCACACATCCGCCCTCCGGCGTTAGCCGCCCTCCCCAGGCGGTGCCAGGAGACACCACGAACACCACCGACGGATACCGCTCCGGCGTCCGGTGGCTGTTCGCCCGCTGTCCCTGCCACCGCCCGAGGAGAGATTCGTGTCTGCCCTGCTCACCCTGCACCGCCCCGGCCTCGCCGACGGCCGTAAAGCTCAAGCCCTGCACCGTGCCGCCACGCCGGACTTCTTCGGCTGGCTGGAGCACACCCGCGCCGCCGCCGGCTGCACCCGCCCGATCCGCCTGACCGGCACCCTCACCGCCGTCGAACCCGGCACCGGCCGCGTGCTTGGAAAACGGCACACCGACGAGCTGCCCGACCGGACGCTGTACAAGGCGTGCGGCAACCGCCGTGCCGCCCAGTGCCCCGACTGCGCCTGGGTCTACGCCGGCGACGCCTTTCAGGTCGTCCGCTGCGGCCTGATCGGCGGCAAGACCGTCCCCACCACTGTCGCCCGGCACCCGGTCGTCTTCGCCACCTTCACCGCACCGTCCTTCGGCCCGGTCCACCACCGGCACATCCCCCGCCACACCTGCGCCGACCGGCGGCGCTGCGACTGCCGCCCGGCACCCTGCCACGCCCGCCGCACCGCCGGCACCTGCCCGCACGGGCAGCCCGCGGCCTGCTTCGCCCGCCATGACGCGGATGATCCGCAGCTCGGTCGGCCGTTGTGCCTGGACTGCTACGACCATGACCACCAGGTCGTGTGGAACGCCTTCTCCGGTGAGCTGTGGCGGCGCACCAAGCAGGCCATCGAACGCCACCTCACCGCCCTGTGCCGTCGACGCGGCATCGCCCACGTCCAGGTCGTCACCGACTCCGGCCGTGTGCGCCGGGTGCCGCCGGTGCGGGTGTCGCACGGGAAGGTCGCCGAGATGCAGCGCCGGGGAGCGGTGCACTTCCACGTCCTGTTGCGCCTCGACGGCGTCGACCCGCTCGACCGGCACGCCCTCGTCCCGCCACCGGCCGGCATCACCGCCGACGACCTCGACGCCGCCGTGCACGCCGCCGCCCGGCAGATCACCGTCACCACCCCGCCGCACCTCGACCGGCCGCACGGCTGGCCGATCGCCTGGGGCGAACAGGTCGACGTACGCCGCATCGGTACCAGCGACGGGGACGTGACCGACGGGAAGGTGGCCGCCTACCTGGCTAAATACGCCACCAAGTCCACCGAGGCCACCGGCCACTGCTCCACCCGGCTCACCCCTGACACCGTCGACGCCTACGCCGACCCCGAAGGCGACCACCTCGCCCGCCTCATCGACGCCTGCTGGCGACTCGGCCGCCCCACCCACCACCACACCAGCCGCACCGCCGCGCAGCCGGGCGACCGTCAAGGCGACCTTGACAGCAAACCGAACCCCTACGCCGGGCTGCGCCGCTGGGCGCACATGCTCGGCTACGGCGGCCACTTTCTCACCAAGGCCCGCCGCTACTCGGTCACCTTTGGCCTGCTCCGCGACACCCGCGCCACCTACCGCCGCACCGCAGACGACACCGCCGACACGATCACCGTGGGCGCCCTGGCCTTTGTCGGCTCCGGCTGGCTCACCAACGGTGACGCTCTACTCGCCAACACCGCCGCCGCCCAACACCGCGAACGCCAACGCGTCGGCCGGGAAGAACTCGCCCACGAAGCGTGGCTGACCGGGGCCGCCGCATGAGCCGAGAACTCACCCCGCGCTGGTACTCGCCCGCCGAGGTCGCCGTCCTGCTCGGCTTCGGCCTGTCCAAGGTCAAGATGAAGATCGCCACCGGCGAGCTGCGCTCCATCAAGGACGGCAAGTACCGCCGCGTCCTCCCCGAGTGGGTCGACGAGTACGTCCGCGATCAGGTCGAGCGGCAGGAGGCGGCCTGATGCCCGCACGCGCACGAGCCAACGGCGAAGGCTCGATCTTCCCCTACCGCAACGGCTTCGCCGCCTACGTCTGGGTCACCAAGCCCGACGGCAAGCGCACCCGCAAGTACGTCTACGGACAGACCCGCGAGATCGTCCACGACAAGTGGATCAAGCTGCACCAGCAGGCCAAGGCCGGGCCGGTCGCCACCCGGGTCCCGACCCTCGGTGACTACCTGACGTACTGGCACCGGGATGTGGTGCGGCCCAACCTCGCGCCGCTGACCTGCGCCACGTACGAGACGATCCTCCGGCTGTACGTGATCCCCGGCCTCGGTGGGAAGCGGCTCGACCGGCTCCAGGTGCGCGACGTGCAGACGTGGATCAACGAGGTGGCACGCGCCTGCCAGTGCTGCGCGCAGGGCAAGGACGCCCGCCGTCCGGAGGCGCGACGGCGCTGTTGCGCGCTCGGCCGGTGCTGCGGTGACACGCCGTCCGCCCGCACCGTCAAGGACATCCGGGGCGTGCTGCGCTCGGCGCTCAACCACGCCGCCACCGAGGAACTGGTCACCCGCAACGCCGCCGCGCTGGTCAAGCTGCCACCGGTCCGCCGCCGTAGGGGCCGGGCGTGGACCAGTGACGAGGCGCGTCGCTTCCTGGAGTCCGCGCGGGCCGACCGGGATCCGCTCTACGCCGCGTACGTGCTGATCCTGGTGCTCGGCCTGCGCAAGGGTGAGGTGCTCGGCCTCACCGAGGACGCCGTCGACCTGGCGGCCGGGGAGTTGTCGATCGGCTGGCAGTTGCAGCGGGTCGGCGGCCAACTGCTGCACCGCGAGACCAAGACGCAGACCTCGGACGCCATGCTCCCGCTGCCAGACATCTGCGCGGCGGCACTCGACCTCCGCCAGAGCGCGAGGAAGAACGACCGTGATCAGGCGGGCATCGCCTGGCAGGGCTCCCGGCTGCTGTTCACCACCCGCTACGGAACGCCGGTCGAGCCGCGCAACTTCAACCGTTCCTGGGACGCCCGCTGCGCCCGCGCCGGGGTTCGGAAGATCACCGTGCACGACGCCCGGCGCACCTGCGCGACCCTGCTCGTCGACCTGGACGTGCACCCGCGCGTCATCATGCAGGTGCTTCGGCACGCGGAGGTGTCGGTGACGATGGAGATCTACTCACAGGCGTCCTCGGACGCCACCCGCGACGCACTCAAGCGCCTGGGGGAGAGCCTGCGATAGCCGCTGCTGTACTCGACTGCTGTACGAATGCGTCAGGGGCCACTCTCATCGATGGAGAGTGGCCCCTGACCTCGGTCGGGGTGGCCGGATTCGAACCGACGACCTCTTCGTCCCGAACGAAGCGCGCTACCAAGCTGCGCCACACCCCGAGGCGTGCCGACAAATAGTAGCCCACCCCGCCCGGGGGTCCAACTCGGTACCCCCACCGCCCCTGGCACCCCCTGCCTGCCCTCGCGGGAGCGGTCAAGCCCAGGGCACCGTGGCTGATGTCGTAGACGATTCAGCTCGAAAGGACGGCCACACCGAGGCCCGGGCGTCGGTCACGGATCCGTGCCGACGCGCATCATCGCGCCCAGACCGGCCCGCCCGCCGGGCCTCGGACGGCCGGCGGGCGGACCCGGGGTCAGGAGGGCGAGCCGCGGGTCAGCGGGGGATCAGGGTCAGCACGCTCGCCTCCGGCGGGCAGGCGAACCGGACCGGCGCGGTCGGATGCGTCCCGAGGCCGGCGGAGACGTGCAGCCACGAGTCGGAGCCGGGCCAGCGGTGCAGGCCGCGTGCCATGGAGCGGGGCAGGCCGCAGTTGGTGACCAGCGCGCCGAACCCCGGTACGCAGACCTGACCGCCGTGGGTGTGGCCGGCGAGCATCAGCCCGAAGCCGTCGGCGGCCATCCGGTCGAGGACGGCCGGCTCGGGGGAGTGGGTGAGCGCGATCGACAGATCGGCGGTGGGCGACACCGGCCCGGCGACCGAGTCGTAGTCGTCCCGTTCGACGTGCGGGTCGTCCACGCCGAGCAGCTCGACGACCCGGCCGCCGGCCTTGACGGTGGTGCGGGCGTTGTTCAGGTCCGCCCAGCCGGCGCCGACGAAGACGTCCCGCAGCTCCTCGTGCGGCAGTTCGACGCCCTCGGTGTACTCCCGGTCGGGCAGGAAGTAGGTGAACGGGTTCTTCCAGACCGGCCCGGTGTAGTCGTTGGAACCGAAGACGAAGGCCCCCGGGAAGTCGAGCAGCGGCTGGAGGGCGTGCAGCACGCCGGGCACGGCGCCGGGGTGCGCCATGTTGTCCCCGGTGACCACGACCAGGTCGGGGTCGAGGGCGGCCAGCGATGCCACCCAGCGCTGCTTACGCCCCTGGTCGGGCATCATGTGCAGGTCCGACAGGTGCAGGACCCGCAGGGGCTCCGCGTCGGCCGGCAGCACCGGCACGTCGTACCGCCGCAGGGTGAACATGTTGCGCTCGACGAGTGACGCGTAGGCCAGGGTCGCCGCGCCGAGCGCGGCGGTCCCGGTCGCGAGCCGGAATAGTGTGCGCTTTCGCATGCCGTTCAGGGTAGTTTCACCGACCATGAGCACGCTGAAGGACCGTCTGACCGCCGACATGCGCGCCGCCCTGAAGGCGCGCGACGAGCTGACCACCTCCACGCTGCGGATGGCGCTTGCCGCCGTCGGCACCGCCGAGGTCGCCGGCAAGGCCAAGCGCGAGCTCACCGACGACGAGGTGCTCGCGGTGCTGACCAAGGAGGCGAAGAAGCGCCGGGAGGCCGCCACCGCCTTCGGTGACGCCGGCCGCACCGAGCAGGCCACGAAGGAGATCGCCGAGGGCGAGGTGCTGGAGCGCTACCTGCCGAAGCAGCTCCCCGACGCCGAGCTGACCGAGCTGGTCGCGGGGGCGCTCGCCGCGGGCGGCTTCACCGGCAAGTCGCAGATGGGCCCGGCCATGAAGGCGGCCCAGGCGGCGGTGGCCGGCCGGGCCGAGGGCGGTCGCGTCGCCGCCGAGGTACGCCGCCAGCTCGGCCTCTGACAGGCCCGGCCGCACCGACCCGCAAACGCGAAACGGGCGGGCACCCCGCGAAGGGTGCCCGCCCGTGGCGTTCGTCCGGCCGGCTCAGCCGCCGGAGCGGCCCGGCGGTCGGCCGGGGGTGTTCGGCGGCCGGTTGTTGTTGTCGGGCGTCGTGCCCGGGGCGGTGCCGCCGCCGGAGCTGATCTGGATGGTGACCACGCCGCCCTTGATGGTCCGGCCGTCGGGGCTGGTGCCGGCGGCCTTGCCGGCCGGGCAGCTCGACGGGACCTTGATGTCGGAGATGACCGCGTCGAAGCCCTCCGCCTTGATCCGGGACTTCGCCTGCTCCGGGTCGAGGCACTTCACGTCGGGGATCCGGCGCTGGTCGCCCTCGGAGATCTTCTTGCCCGGGGGCTCGAAGTTCTTCCGGTCCTTGCCCTTCATGGCGTCGCGCAGCGTCTCGTAGACCGGCGGGTTGATGCCGTCCTTCTGGTTGTGCTTCATCTTGACGTTGGTCTGCGGCCAGTCCGGGTCGGCCATGATGCCGGCCACCGCGTACTGCTTGGTCATCGCGACCAGGGCCGCGCTCTTCTCCGAGTCGGTGGTGCCGGACTTGCCGGCCACCGGCGCGTCGACGATGCCCCGGACGTTCGCCGCCGTACGGCTGCCGCCGCACTTGGTGGTGGAGGAGTTGTCACCGACCGGGCAGCGGGCGGCGTCGACGGCGGCACGGGCCACCTCGGTGCTGACCCGCTTCTCGCAGCGCGGGTTGGCGATGTCGAGCTTCTTGCCCTCCGGGTCCTTGATCATCTGCACCGGGATGGGCTCGCAGTACCTGCCGTCGGCCGCGAGGGTGGCGTAGGCGTTGGCCAGCTCCAGCGGGGTGGTGTTCGAGACGCCCAGGGTGAACGCGCCCCAGTCGTGCGCGGCCGCCTTGTTGTTGGCCCAGTCGTTCTCCTTGGTGACCCGGAACTGGATGCCGAGCCGCTTGGCCACGTCGACCACGTTCTCCGCGCCGACCTGCTGCTGGAGCGGCACGAAGTACGTGTTGATGGAGGAGGCGAAGGCGCTCCACATGTTCTGTACGCCGCCGGCCTTCTTGCCGGAGTTGGTCGGGCAGTACTTGTTGGTGCCCGGGCAGGCGGCCGGGCTGCCCGCCTCGACGATGTATTCCGACTTGAAGGCCTGCGGGGCGTTGATCGTGTAGCCGAGCGGGATGCCCTTCTCCAGCGCCGCCACGATCGTGAAGATCTTGAAGGTCGAGCCGGCCTGGTAGCCCGTGATGCCGTCGCCGCCGGTGAGCAGCGGGTTGACGGTGTTCGGGTAGTTGCCGAGCTTGCCCTTCTTGCGCTGCTTGGGGTCGCTGTGCGCCTTGTTGACCGGCTTCTTCGGGTCGTCGAGCTTGAAGTTGCGGTTCACCGCCAGCGCCCGCACCCGGCCGGTGCCCGGCTCGAGCACCGCCACCATGGCGGCTTCCTTGCTCTTCTCCGACTTGGCCTTGCGGACGGCCTTGTCGGCGCCCCGCTGGGCCTGCGGGTCCAGGGTGGTGATGACCGTGTAGCCGCCGCTCTTCAGCCGCCGCTCCCGGTCGTACGAGGTCGAGCCGAACGTCTCCTGCTGCATCCACCAGCGGTAGAAGTAGTCGCAGAAGAAGCCCCAGCCCTTCTCGTTGGTCGAGACGCAGCCGTTGGGGGCGCGCTTGCCGGTGACCACGAGCTTGGTGGCCTTCGCCGCGTCCGCCTCCTGCTGGGTGATGGCGGCGGTCTCGACCATGTTCTGGATGACGTAGTTGCGCCGGGCGAGGGCCGCCGCGTGGCCGCTCTTGGTGGTCGGGTCGTTGGTGCTCGGCGCCTTCACCATGCCGGCGAGCATGGCCGCTTCCTCGAGCTTCAGCTTGCTCGGCGGCTTGTTGAAGTAGACCTGGCTGGCGGCGTAGACGCCGTACGCGCCGTTGCCGAACGCGGCGATGTTGAGGTAGCGCTCCAGGATCTCGTCCTTGGAGAGCTCCTTGTCGATCTGGATCGCGTAGCGCATCTCGCGCAGCTTCCGGGCGCTGGTGTCCTCGGTGGCCGCGACCACGTCCGCCGGGTGGCTCGCCGAGTAGGCGATGGCGAGCCGGACGTACTGCATGGTCAGCGTCGAGGCGCCCTGCTGGCTGGACGCGTTGGACTGGTTGTTGACGAACGCCCGGGCGATGCCGTTGAGGTCGACGCCGTTGTGCTTGTAGAAGTCGTGGTCCTCGGCGGCGATGATCGCCTTCTGCATGACGGGCGCGACGTCGGCCAGCTTCACGTCGCGACGGTTCTCGTCGTACATGGTCGCCAGCGGGGTCTTGCCGTCGGAGGCGAGAAGGTAGCTGATCTGCGGCGCGCGGGCCACGGTCAGCTCCTTGGGCAGTGCGCCGAAGGTCTCGGCGCCGGCCTTCGCGGCCAGTCCGGACATCGCCACTGCGGGGAAGGCCGCTGCCGCGACCACCACGCCGGCCAACAGGCCACAGATGAGTAGCGATGCGGCGTTGGTCAGCACATTGTGGTCACGTTTCCGCATCCAGGTCACCTCGACAGGGTACGCGAGTAGGGAACGAGGGGCGCCGGGGCGTTCTTTCCCCATTTCCTGCGCGCGCCGACCTCGTTGTGCTAAACGCACGACCCCCGGTGAGTGGTTGCGTGAATCCGCCGCCGAGTTTCCCTCCTGACGGAGGGGGCCCGCAGCGTTTTCACGTACCCCGACGGGGTAACCGGCGGTCGCGAAGCCCGGGAAGCCGGGAGTGTCCGGAATGATGGATTTCGCCGACAACGTTGCGTAATCAGGCGACTACAGAGCATGATGGTGGCGGCGACAGCGCCACATGTCGTCCGTGCCGCCTTGGGGAAGGCGGGCAGGGCGATCGGGGGGATTGCCGGCTGGTCCGCGACGGGGTCGGTAGGTACTGCAAGGGGGGACGTGTACAGATGGGCATGATCACTGACTGGCCGTCGCTGGCGGCGTGTCAGAACGGGGACCCGGACGCGTTGTTCGTACAGGGCGCCGAACAGAACGTGGCGAAGCGGATCTGCCGGAGCTGCCCAGTTCGGTACGAGTGCCTGGCCGACGCGCTGGACAACCGGATCGAGTTCGGAGTGTGGGGCGGCATGACCGAACGCGAACGCCGTGCGCTGTTGCGCCGTCACCCACAGGTGGCGAGCTGGCGCAAGATGTTCGAGGCCGCGATGAAGAAGAACGCCAAGGACAAGACCGGCAAGGACAAGATCCTCGTCACCACCGCCGGCTGAGCACCGTCACGGCCGGCTGATCGCCGCGCCGATCGTCCGCAGCCCGTCGACGTCGTGCACGTCGGCGGGCTGCGCCGTCACCGACACCGCCGGCACCGCCGGGAACGCCTCGGTGAAGCGGGCCGCCACCTGCCGCTCGCGTACCGCCTGCTGGGCCAGCGCCGCGTGGGCCCGCAGCACGTCGACGGTGCCCTCGTGCCCGCCGAGGCCGGCCAGCCGCTCCGCGGCGGCCAGGCTCTCCGCCGCGTCGAGCCCGGGCACCGCCGAGCGGTGCACCCGGTTGAGCACCAGGCCCGCCAGCGGCATCTTCTCCTCGCGCAGCCGGCCCGCGAAGTAGGCGGCCTCCCGGACCGCGTCCGGCTCCGGCGCCGCGACCAGCAGGAACGCCGTCTCCCGCGCCTGGAGGATGCGGTACGTCTGCTCGGCGCGCTGCCGGAAGCCGCCGAACATCGAATCCAACGCGGCGACGAAACCGGAGAGGTCGGTCAGCAACTGGGCCCCGAGCACCTTCTGCACGACCTTGGAGAACATCCCGAACGAGGCCGTGACCAGGCTGAACATGCTCCGCCCGCCGGTACGCGCCGGGGCCAGCAGCAGCCGCAGCATCCGCCCGTCGAGGAAGCGGGACAGGCGGGCCGGTGCGTCCAGGAAGTCGAGCGCCGAGCGGGACGGCGGGGTGTCCACCACGATCAGGTCCCACTCGCCCCGGGCGTGCAACTGGCCCAGCTTCTCCATCGCCATGTATTCCTGCGTGCCGGCGAAGGTCGAGCTCATGGCCTGGTAGAAGGGGTTGGCGAAGATCTCCGCCGCCTTCGCCGGGTCGGTGTGCTGGAGCACCACGTCGTCGAAGGTGCGCTTCATGTCGAGCATCATGGCGTGCAGCTCGCCGCCGCTGGCCTCGACGTCGATCCCCTTGACCTGGCGGGGGGTGTTGTCCAGCTCGGTCAGCCCGAGCGACTGGGCCAGCCGGCGGGCCGGGTCGATGGTGAGCACCACCGTGCGCCGGCCGTGTCGCTCCGCGGCGCGCAGCGCGAGCGCGGCGGCCGTGGTCGTCTTCCCCACCCCGCCCGCCCCGCAGCACACCACGATCCGGACGCCCGGATCGGCGAGGATCTGGTCGACGTCCAGCTGCGGCGCCGCGTCTTCGGAAGGCACCAATCGAGCGTATCGGGCCGGGTCGGTCCGTGCGCCCGGGCCGGTCGCAGGTGTGAGTCAATCCGCCCGGACGAGGGTCGCGGCGAGCTGGTCCAGGCCGGCCCGGTCCACCCCGTCGGGCAGCAGCGGCAGCTCGGTCATCGGCAGCCCAAGCTCCACCAGGTCGGCGCGGAGCGAATCCTCCAGCTCGCGGCGGATGGCCTGGTCGCGCGCCTCGGCGACGAGCCCGGCCACGGTGTCCCGGTCGGTCGGCAGCCCGGCGGCGCGCAGCCCCCGCTCCAGCTCGGTGGCGGCCACCACCCGCCCCGCCGGCAGCGGGGGCCGGGCGCCGTTGACGATCACCCGCCCCACCGGGAAGCCGAGCTGGGTCAGCTCGGCGATCGCGTCGACCGTCTCCTGGACCGGCATCTCCTCCAGCAGGGTGACGACGTGCACGGCGGTGATCGGGGAGCGCAGCAGCGCCGCGACCCCCTCGCTCTGGGTCTTGATCGGGCCCACCTTGGCCAGCCGGGCCGTCTCGGCGGTGACGTTGAGGAACCGACCGATCCGCCCGGTGGGCGGCGCGTCCAGCACCACCGCGTCGTACGCGCGCCGCTGGCCGACGGTGCGGGTGGTCGCCTCCTTCACCTTGCCGGTGAGCAGGACGTCCCGCAGGCCCGGGGCGATGGTGGTGGCGAAGTCGATCGCCCCGAGCTTGCGCAGCGCCCGGCCGGCCGCACCGAGCTTGTAGAACATGTCGAGGTACTCCAGCAGGGCCTCCTCGGCGTCCACCGCCAGGGCCCGCACCTCCCCGCCGCCCGGCGCGTCGGTCAGGTGCCGCTCCTCGTACGGCAGCGGATCGGTGCCGAAGAGTTGGGCGATGCCCTGCCGCCCCTCGACCTCGACCAGCAGCGTGCGCCGGCCGCCGGCGGCCAGCGCGAGGGCCAGCGCCGCCGCGACGCTGGTCTTGCCGGTGCCGCCCTTGCCGGTCACGACGTGGAGGCGGGCCGGCCACTGGGTGCCGGCCGGGTCGGCCGGCGACTCTGCTGCTCGCACCCGTCGAGCCTATCCAGGCCGTGGGCTCAGGCGACCTCGCAGACCCACCAACCCGTCTTCTTCACCACGGTGAACCGCAGGTCCTGGTCGGCCACCTTCTCGTCCGCGGTGGTCATGGTGACCTTGGTGGTGACCATGGCGCGATCCCCGGTCTGGTTGTCCACCTTCGGGGTGCTCCACCGGAACCGGGGGTTCTGGTGGGCCGAGATGTGCTTCTCGACCTCGGCCACCTTCGCGGCGATCTTCTTCTCGTCCCGCGACGAGGAGCAGACCAGGCCGGCCGCCCGGTCCGCGTCGCGCTCCTGGTAGACGGCCTTGAGGAATTCGTCGACCGCGACCGTCGGCTCCTTGGCCCCCGTACCGCTGTCGGCGTCGCGCAGCGTCAGGAACGCGACGACGCCGCCGCCGGCGCAGAGCAGCAGGACCACGGCCAGGGCGATGGAGGCGATGAGCACGCCGCGCTTCTTCTTCGGCGCGGCGGGCGGCTGGTAGGGCGGGTACCCGGCCGGGGCCGGCGGGATCGACGGGTCCGGGGCGGCGGCCGGGCCGGGCGGAGGGGCGGCGGCCGGGCCGGGCGGAGGGGCGGCAGCCGGGCCAGGTGGGGTGGCCGGGCCGGACGGGGTGGCCGGGTAGGGCGCGGCGGCCGGACCGGATGGGACTGCCGGGCCGGGTACGGCGACCGGGTCGGGAGCCGCCGGGGAGCCGGGCTGGTCGGCCGGCGGTCCGACGGGACCACCGCTGGGTGGTTGGGTCATCTCATCCCCCGGGTTGCGGCGTCGCCGCCTGACCGGGCGACGAGCGTGATCGAGCTGGCGGCGAGCCGGCGGAGCGCCCGTCCGACCGGAAGGGTAACGGTCGGTTCCCCGCTCCGGGGGGCGGCGGGTGCCGTCAGGTTCCTTACCGATGGTGTGTCGCATATGTGACTTTGGGTGATCGTCTGTGCGCGTCCGGTTGGCGTGGCTGTCGCCGCCGACCTACGTTCTCAGCGGCGCGGGGGGCGGGCCGGGCGGAGGGTCCGGACCGCGAGCGATGACCTGACCAGGTACGACGTCCGGAGGCAAGGCATGCGCGACGTGGACAACATTCCTCGGGCCCAGTTCCCGGTGGGCGACCGGGCGCGGCGGCCCGGCTTCCCGGGGGAGACCGAGGGCGGCGTCGGCCTACCCGTCAACGAACGGTCGTACCGGCGGCTCGCCGAACCCGTCGAGGTGGTGCCCGTGCCCGCTCGGCCCGGAGCCCGGGACGAGGAGGAGCCCGGCTTCGTCATCCACCTGCCGATCCGGGTCGCCGACCTGAGGGCGGCCACCGCGCTGGCCGGAACGGTCGCCACCTCGCTGAGCTTCCTCAACGAGCTGGACGCCGGCGAGACCACCGTCTCCAGCACCGACGACCAGAACAACCGGCACCGGGTCTTCTGCGACCTGCTGCTGCCGGACCGCTCCCGCTGCCCCCAGCCGTACGAGCACGGCGGCTCCTGCGGGGAGGTGCCGGCGCCCCCGGAGCAGCGTCCCGTGCCCCGCCCGTCCGCCGGACCGTAGGCTGTGCGTCGAGAAGTCGAACTCCAGCCAAGGGAGCCCTCCACCTATGCAGAAGTGGGAATACTCCACGGTCCCGCTGCTGGTCCACGCGACCAAGCAGATCCTCGACAACTGGGGTGAGGACGGGTGGGAACTCGTCTCCGTGGTTCCCGGTCCCAACCCGGAGCAGCTCGTCGCCTACCTGAAGCGGCCGAAGGCATGAGCAACGGTCCGCACGCGAAACTCGCCGAACTCGGGCACACGCTGCCCGAGGTGACCCCGCCGTTGGCCAGCTACGTGCCGGCCGTCCAGTCCGGGCAGCACGTCTATGTCTCCGGGCAGCTGCCGATGGTCGAGGGGAAGCTGCTCGCCACCGGCAAGGTCGGCGCCGGCGTCTCCGCCGAGCAGGCCAAGGACCTGGCCCAGCAGTGCGCGCTCAACGCGCTGGCCGCGATCGACTCGCTGGTCGGCCTGGAGAACGTCGTCAAGATCGTCAAGCTGACCGGCTTCGTCGCGGCCTCCTCCGGGTTCACCGCCATCCCGGGCGTGATCAACGGCGCGTCCGACCTGTTCGGCGCGGTCTTCGGTGAGGCCGGCCGGCACGCGCGCAGCGCCGTCGGCGTGGCCGAGCTGCCCCTGGACGCCCCCGTCGAGGTCGAGGTCGTCGTCGAGGTCTCCTGACCCGCACCCCCTCCCCGCGATCTTGCGTCTCGCGCCCGGCAAAAGCCGCGAACCGGGACGTATCAGAGGCGGAGCCTGCAAGATCGCGGGGAGTGGCCGGCGGGGCCGTACGATCGCAGCCATGACCGGGCACTTCACCGCGCCGGCGGCGGCGCTCGCCGACGGGTTGCCGGGTTGGGTGACGCTGCTGCGTGCCCCGAACCCAGGGCCGATGACGCTCGACGGCACCAACACCTGGGTGCTGCGCGCCCCCGGCCGGGAGCACGCCGTCGTGGTCGACCCGGGCCCGGCCGACGAGGGGCACCTGGCGGCGATCGCCGCGCGGGGGCCGATCGGCCTGGTGCTGATCACCCACGGCCACCCCGACCACACCGACGGCTCGCGCCGCCTGCACGAGCTGCTCGGCGGGGTGCCCGTACGCGCCGCCGACCCGGCGCACACCATCGCCGGGGAGCCGCTGACCGGGCCGGGCGGAGAGCTGGACGGCCACGGGCTGGGCGTCCGACTCGTGCCGACCCCCGGGCACACCGGCGACTCGGTCTGCTTCCTGGTCGAGCACGGCGACGAGCGGGTGGTCCTGACCGGCGACACGATCCTGGGCCGGGGGACCACCGTGGTCGCCCACCCGGATGGGCACCTCGGGGACTACCTGGCCAGCCTGGAGCTGCTCTCGACGTACCGGGGGATCCCGGCGCTGCCGGGGCACGGCCCGGCGCTGGCCGACTGCGGCGTCGCCGCGGACTTCTACCTGGCCCACCGCCGGGCCCGGCTCGACCAGGTCCGGGCGGCGGTCGCCGCGGGCGCCACCACCGCCGCCGAGGTGGTCGCGACGGTCTACGCCGACGTCGACCGGTCGCTGTGGTGGGCCGCCGAGTGGTCCGTCCGGGCCCAGCTGGAGTACCTGGGCCGGGAATCCGGCGGAGGTGCCGCGGGGTTGGAGCAAGCGTGACCTGCCCGGTGTGCGGAACCGTCGCCGTGCCCGGCGCGCGGTTCTGCCACAACTGCGGCGCCGCGCTGCCGGCCGCCGCGACGCTGCCCGCGGCCGAACGCCGCGTGGTGACGGTGCTCTTCGGCGACCTGTCCGACTTCACCTCCTGGTCCGAGGACCTCGACCCGGAACGCGTCGGCGCGGTCACCGACCGGGTGCTCGCCGCGCTGGCCGGCGCGGTGAAGACGTTCGGCGGCCACGTCGACAAGCTCACCGGCGACGGGATCATGGCGGTCTTCGGGGCGCCGGTCGCGCACGAGGACGACGCCGAGCGGGCCGTGCGGGCCGCGCTGTCGATGCAGCGGGCGGTCCGCCGGGTCCTCGACGACGAGCGGGGCGGCGGCGCGCCGCTCGGCCTGCGGGTCGGGCTGAACACCGGCGACGTGATCGCCGGTATCCAGGCCGCCATCGAGTACACGGTCATCGGCGACACCGTCAACACCGCCGCCCGGCTGGCCGACGCCGCCGCCGTCGGCGCGGTCTACGCGGGGGCGCGGACCTCCGCCGCCACCCGGCACGTGGCCTCCTGGCGGGCGTTGCGCCCGCTGCGGCTCAAGGGCAAGCGGGAGCCGGTCGAGGCGTACGAGCTGCTCGGTCTCCTGGACGCCCCGGGCACCCGGTCCGGCCTCGGCGACGAGGCGCCCTTCGTCGGCCGGGAGACCGAGATCGGCCGGGTCGCCGGCCGGCTCGCCGAGGTGATCGACCGCGCCGAACCCCGGGTGCTGCTGATGACGGCCGAGGCCGGGATCGGCAAGTCCCGGTTCGCCGCCGAGGTGGAACGCCTCGCCGCCGGCTACGACGTGGGCCCGGGCCGGTACGCCGCGCACACCGGCGCCCGGGTGCTGTCGGTGCGCTGCGCCGCGTTCGGCGAGCGACGCCGGCTCGCGCCCCTGGCCGACCTGGTCCGGGCGGCGGTCGGCCTGCCCAACGACGCCGCCACCGCGCTCACCCGCCCGGCCGTCGAGGAACGGCTGCGCCGGCTCGGCCAGCGACTCAGCCGCACCGGCACGCCGGCGCCGGTCGCCATCGACCAGCTGCTGGCCCTGCTCGGGTACGCCGAGCTGCCCGGCGGCGGCCCGGCCGACCAGGGCGAGTGGGGCACCGCCCAGCCCGTCGACGCCGACACCGTGCCGAACGCGGTCGCGGACCTGCTCACCGCGCTCGCCGGGGAGGCGCCCCTGGTGGTCGTCGTCGACGACCTGCACGACGCCACCGCCGAGACCATCGAGGCGCTCGGGGTCACCCTGTCCCGGCTCGCCGGCCCGGTGCTGGTGCTGCTGCTCGGCCGGCCCGAGCTGGTGCGTACCGCCGGGGCGCTGACCCGGGTCGCCGACGCCGAGGTGCACGCGCTGCCACCGCTGCGCGGCGCCGACGCGGCCCGGCTGCTCACCACCTACCTCGGCGGCGGCAGGCTGCCGCAGGCCGACGCCGACCGGCTGCTCGCCACCGCCCAGGGCAACCCGTTCTACCTGGCCGAGCTGGTCACCCTGCTGATGGAGCGGGGCGCGCTGACCACCGTCGCCGAGCGGAACTCCCCGAATCCGGGCGGCTGGCGACTGGTGCCCGGCTCGCTCGGCAGTCGCCTGCTCTCCCGCGACTTGGCCGCGGTGCTCGCCGCGCGCATCGACGCGCTGCCGGCGGAGGCCCGCTCCGTGCTGCGGGACGCGGCCGTCGTCGGCGACACGGTGCCGGACGGTGCGCTGGAGGCGCTGCGCGAGCAGCGGGCCGGCCGCGACGGCCGACCGGCGGCGGTGGTCGCCGTCGAGCTGGAACGGGCGGTGGAGGAGCTGCTGCAACGCCGGATGCTGCACCGCACCCGCACCGGGTACGCCTTCGCGACCCCGCTGATGCGGGAGGCCGCGTACGCCGGGGTGAGCAAGGCGGAACTGGCCGAGCGGCACGCGGCGCTGGCCCGGTGGGCCGCGGCCGGCCCGTCGGCGGGGGCGGGCGCGCCGGGCGGCTTCGCCGAGGCGGCCCGGGACGTCTTCGTGGCCCAGCACGTGGAACGGGCCGCCGCGCTGGCCGACGCGGTCGGGCTGCGGCCGGACGCGCCGGCGCGGGCCGTCGTCGGTCTGGGCGTCGCCGCGCTCGGCGGGGCCGCGCGCCGCTCGTTGCAGGCGGGTGAGCCCGCGCTGGCCGTGGAGTACGCCGAACGCGCGGCCGAGCTGGCCCGGGACGGGGTGCCGGCGGCCGACCGGGTGGTGCACGCCCGGGCGCTGCTCCAGGTCGGACGCCCCGCCGACGCGCTCGCCTTCGCCGAGAAGATCGCCGCCAACGCCGGCGACGAGTCCGCCGTCCGGACCAGCGCGCTGCTGCTCGCCGGGCAGGCCCACCAGACCATGGGCGACCAGGCGCGCGCGGTGGGCTGCTGGCAGGAGGCGTTGCAGGTGGCCACGGCCGGCGGGCTGCCGACGCTGCGCGCCTCGGCGATGCGCCGCCTCGGCATGGCCGACTTCGTTGCCGGGCGGTTAGGGCAGGCCAGCAGCCGGCTCGCCGCGTCGTACCAGGTCAGCCTCCAGTCGCAGGACCGCCGGGGGCAGGCGTGGTCGTTGCAGAACCTGGCCTGGGTGACCACGACCCGGGGCGACTTCGCTGGCACCGACGCCGTGCTCGGCCGGGCCGCCCGGCTCTTCGCCGAGCTGAAGGACCCGTACGGGCGGGCCTGGCTGCGCGGCACCACCGCCTTCGCCCGGCTGCTCGCCGGCCGGCTGGGCGAGGCGTGCCGGATGGCGCAGGTCTTCCTGCCGTTCGGCGAGCGGGTCGGCGAGGCGTGGGCGGTGGGCACGCTGCGCGCGGTCGAGGCGTTCGCCACCGCCGAGCTGGGCGAGCTGGGCGAGGCGGACCGGGGGGCCCGCCGGGCGTACCGCGAGTTCGCCGCCGCCTCCGACGACTGGGGGCGCGGGTTCGCGCTGGTCGTCCGGGGCGTCGTGGCGCGCGGGCTGGGCGAGCCGGGGCACGCCGCCGACCTGCTCACCGACGCGCTGTCGTACGCGGAGCGGACGTCGCACCCGTTGCTCACCGGGATGGCCGGCAC
The DNA here is from genome assembly GCF_040649055.1 of Micromonospora sp. NPDC049060. Taxonomy (NCBI): domain Bacteria; kingdom Bacillati; phylum Actinomycetota; class Actinomycetes; order Micromonosporales; family Micromonosporaceae; genus Micromonospora; species Micromonospora sp. NPDC049060. The sequence continues at coordinate 67,864 of NZ_JBEZEV010000018.1, read as the reverse complement.
GCTGCGCGGGTTCGTGGCGCTGGACCTGGGCGACTGCGACACGGCCGAGCGGGACGCCCGGTCGGTGCTGACCGCCGTCGAGCCGCACAACCCGCAGGCGCCCGCCCAGGTGGGGCCCCGGGTGCTGCTGGCCACCGCCCGGCTGGCCGCCGGCGACTCCGCGACCGCCGTGGGGCTGCTCGCCCCGGTGGCCACCGCCGCCGCCACCGTGCCCTCGCTGCTCTTCTCCCGCCGCCAGACCATGGCCCGGTACGCGTCCGCCCTGCTCGCCCACGGCCAGTGCGAGCAGGCGCTGGACTGGGCCCGGCGGGCCGTCGCCGCCCCGGCGGAGGACGTGCGCAGCCAGGTGGTCGCCGCCCGGGTGCTCGCCGAGGCGCTCGCGGCCTGCGGCCGGTCCGCGGAGGCGCTCGCCAGCGCCGAGGAGGCGGTCCGCCTGGCGTACGCGACCGAGCAGCGCAGCGAGCGTGCCGCCGCCGACGCCCTGCGGGCGCGACTGTCCACCCCCTAGTCCCGCGGACCCCGGAACCGGAAGGTCTGGCGGTTCTGGGGATGCGGTGTGTCGGGGATGGCCGATAGCGTGTCAGGTCCGAGGGGCGGTCGGTCGTGCGACCGCGTCGGGTCTGGGGAGGGCCGTGATGAGGTTGCCGCGTTCGGCCGCCGGATGGACGATCGCGGTCTTCGGCGTGCTGGCCCTGCTCATGGGCGCGGTCGGGCTGGTCTGGCCGGAGGCGCTGCTGCGAATGCTCGGCTTCGAGGTGCCGGCGACGCGCGCGGCCGGCGACCACACCGGCACCTTCCTCATCGCCTCCTCAATGGCCTCGTTCAACATGGGGGTCTACTACCTGCTCGCCACCGCCACCGAGTGGCGGTCGTTCTTCCGCTTCACGGTGCTGTTCCGGCTGGTCACGTTCACGGTGTTCAGCATCGCGGTGCTGGCCGACATCGCGCCCGGGCGGTTCTTCGGAGTGGCCGTCTGGGAGGGCCTCGGCGCGGTGGCGACCGCCGCCGGGCTTCGGTGGGACGACCGTCGCGCGGGCCCGGGGGCGGTGGGCGGCGGAGGCGATTCCGCTGCCGGTGCCGTTCCGGCCGCTGATGCGGTTCACTGAGCCGTCGGTCCGGTTGGGTATTTTCGAGCTGTGACCGCGACCCCGCCCGGCGCCCTGCCGACGCCCATTGTGCCCGGTCTGACCGATCTGCACGTGTTTGCCAGGGGAGGCTACGCGACGATCTACAAGGCGACCCAGATCTCGGTGGGGCGTGAGGTCGCGGTCAAGGTGGAGAATCGCACCCTCGACAGCGAGCACGACCAGGCCCGCTTCCTGCGCGAGGCGCGGGCCGCCGGGCGGATGTCGTCCCACCCGCACGTCGTCGATCTCTTCGACGTCGGGGTCACGGTCGACCAGCACCCCTATCTGATCATGGAGCTCTGCGACGGCTCGTACGCCGAGCGGATGCGGACCTCGCCGCTCGGGCCCGCCGAGGCGCGCGACCTCGGGGTCAAGATCGCCGACGCCATCGCCCACTCGCACGCCGCCGGCGTGCTGCACCGCGACGTCAAGCCGGCGAACATCCTCTACTCGCACTTCAACTCGGCGGTGCTTGCCGACTTCGGGCTGGCCGTGGTGGCCGAGATGCGTGACGCCTCGGTCGCCCTGGAGGTGCTCACCCCGGCCTACGCGCCGCCGGAGATGTTCAACCACAGCCCGCCGTCGCCCGCCGTCGACGTCTACGCCCTCTGCGCCACCCTCTACGCGGTGATGCACGGCCGCCCGCCGCGCTGGCAGTCCGAACGCAACCCCAGCCTGGTCACGGTGCTGGAGATGTTCCACCAGCCGGTTCCCGGCCTGCCCGGGGTGCCGGCCGAGATGATCGACGTGCTCCGGGCCGGCATGTCCAACGACCCCGGTGAGCGTCCCTCGGCCGTCGAGCTGCGCGACCTGCTGGTCGGCCTGCCGCTCGGCCCCGTCGGCTCCCCGGCGGCCGGCCCGGGCATCCCGGGTCCGGTCAGCGGCGTGCCCGGCCCCGTCGGCCCGTACGGCGTGGACCACGCCTCCCGGCCCGCTCCGCGACCGCCGGTGGAGGACCTCCACCCCACGGTGCCCACCGCCGGCCAGCGGCGTCGGCGGCGCTGGTTCCTCGGCGGCGCCGGGATGGTCGCGTTGGCCGCCTCGGCCGGCGCCGGCGCCTGGCTGGCCGGCGCGGTCTCCAGCCCGGGCCCGTCGCCGACGGCCGGCGTGGCGGCGACGAGCACGGTGCTGCCCGCCTGCGCCCTGACGACCGCGTTGCCGGCCGGCGCGGGCTGCGCCGACGAGTTGGAGTGCTTCGGGCCGATGGAGGTGCGCGGCGCGCGGACCCGGGCGCCCCGGGTGCCCTGCGACGGCCAGCACACCTGGGAGAGCTACGCCGAGGGCAAGCTCCCCGACACCCTGGTCGGCGCCGGCCACGACGAGGTCAGCGCGGCCGCGGTGGTACGCGGGGTCTGCAACGAGACCACCTTCCGGCTCACCAGCGGGATCAGCTACGCGGACGGCTGGAACCTGGAGGTGCTGCCCCCGGCCGGGGCCGACGCCGACCGGACGTACCGCTGCCTGGCCGGGCGTGGGCTCGACGCGCTCGCCTCACCCACCCTCACGGGCCGCTGAGCCGCCGCGTCCCCGGTGGCGCTCCCGCATGGCGCGGACGGCCTCCCGGTGGTCCAGCGACTCCAGCGTGTCGGCGTCGACGCCGTACAGTCCCCCGACGGGCTGCCCCGGGCCGTTCGGCGTGACCGCCGGTTCCGGGCCGTCGTCCTGCCGGGCCGCCGCCACGGACACCGCCGCGATCATCGTCGTGAGTACGCAGAGCAGCGCCAACGTCACGCCGACGAGATCCTGGCGCCCCCACACGATCAGCGTCACCAGCAGGGAGGCCGCCACCAGCACGGCCGCCACCGCCTTCGCCCGCGCATCGGGCCTCGCAAGTCTCACCCGTCCAGGATGTCCGAGTGGGGCCCGCTGTCAACCGGGTCGCCGGCACCGGATGCAATGATCTTCACCGAGATCGTCGCCGTGATCGTCCCCGTGGGAGAGGAGTGCCGGTGACCCGCGTCTTCCGGATCGTCGCCGCCGTGCTGGTGTCGGGTGCGCTGGCCGCGTGCGGGGCGGACGGGGCGCCGGAGCCGGCGACTGCGCCGCCCCCCGCGACCGGCGCCGGGCCGACGTCCCCGGCCGCCCCCGCGTCCCCGGCCGCCCCCGCTTCGCCGGGCGTCTCCGCGTCGTCGGCCGCCCCCGCGTCCCCGGCCGCCGGTCGTGGCGGGTACGCCAACCCGGACGAGGCGATCGCCGGACACCTGTCGGCCGTCCCCGGGGTCCGCTACCTCGGGCTGTGCAAGAACGCGAAGCGCGATCCCGCGGCGATCTGCGCCCTCCGGATGGGCTTCGTCGACCAGGACGAGGTCTACGGACTGGGCGCCCCGCACAGCGAGATCGTCGGCTTCCTGCTGCTGCGCAAGGGATCCGCCGGCTGGCGGGTGGCGGACGAATACGCGCCCGACGGTGCGAAGGCCACACCGCCCGTGTGGATGGCCGGCATCAGGTGAGCCGGCGCGCCGGCTGACACCGGACAACTGCGCCTGGCCGCCGCCAAAAGCGTCGACGATGAACAATTCGTTACATCGATCAGCGGTTTGTCGGATATGCAACCGTTCGCCGGCCGGTGATCCTGGTCCGCCGTTCCTAGAGTGACGGAGGTCGAGCCACGGCTCGACCGTCCTGTCGCCCACCGGAAGGCGTCCACATGCCACGACGAAACCGGTCCCTCGCCGCCGCGGGAATCGCCGGCGTGCTCCTCGCCGGCGCCGCGGTCGCACCCGCCGCCGCCGCACCGTCCCCCGCCGGCGGGGACCGTCCGGTCACCTCCGACCGGACCAGCCCGCAGGAGGCCCGCCGGGTCGACCGGGTGCCCACGCCCACGCTGGACTGGTACGCCTGCTACGACTACGCCGAGTGCGCCACCGTCCGGCTGCCCCGCGACTACGACAAGCCGAACGGCCCGACGACCGAGGTCGCCGTGCTGCGGGTCAAGGCCCGCGACCAGCAGCGGAAGATCGGCAGCCTCTTCGTCAACCCGGGCGGCCCCGGCGGCTCCGGCACCGACGTCGCGCTCGCCGCGCCGTACTTCCTCGGTGACGAGGTGCTGGACCGCTTCGACATCGTCGGCGTCGACCCGCGCGGCGTCGCCGCCAGCCAGCAGGTCAGGTGCTTCCCCTCCGTCAAGGAGCAGACCCGGGCGTACGCCGGGCTGAACGTGGCGTTCCCGTTCACGAAGGCCGAGGAGAAGGCCTACGTGGCGTCCTCGAAGGCCGTCGGCAGGGGCTGCTCCACCACGGGCAAGCCGCTCACCGGCGCGATGTCGACCGCCGAGGTCGCCCGCGACATGGACGTGCTGCGCCGCGCCGTCGGGGACCGGAAGCTCACCTTCCTCGGCTTCAGCTACGGCAGCATCCTCGGCCAGTACTACGCCAACATGTTCCCGGACCGGGTCCGTGCACTGGTGATCGACGGCGTGCTCAACCCGAACGAGTGGGTCGGCCAGGGCAGGGCGCGCAGCCTGCCCCAGGAGGACCGGATGCGCAGCGCGCAGGGCGCGTACAAGGCGCTGCGGGAGATCCTGGTGCGCTGCGACAAGGCCGGTGCGGAGGCGTGTGCGCTGGCCGAGGGCGATCCTGTCGCGTCGTTCGACCTGGTCGCGAAGCGGCTGCGGGCCAAGCCGGTGGTCATCGAGGACCCCGACCTCGGTCCGGTCACCATCACGTACGCCGACTTCGTCGCCGCCAACCTCAGCATGCTCTACGGCCCGACGGGCTACGCCGAGGTCGTCGACCTCACCGCCGCCCTGCTGGTGCTCACCGACCCGGCGTCGTCGCCGGCCGCCCGCCGCCCGGCGACGGCCGACGTGACCCGCCAGGCCGTCAAGGCCCGCGAGCAGGCCCGACGGTACGACTTCCCGTACGAGAACGGGTTGGAGACCTTCCTCGGCGTGGACTGCACCGACGCGTACCACCCGAAGGACGCCGGCTCGTTCCCGGTGCTGGCCGCGAACGCCGACAAGCGCGACCCGTACTTCGGTCGGCTGTGGACGTGGGTCACCTCGCCGTGCGCCCGCAAGAGCTGGACCGTGCGGGACGAGGATGCCTACACCGGCCCGTTCAACCGGCGGACCGCCGCGCCGGTGCTGGTCGTGGGCAACTACTGGGACCCGGCGACCAACTACCGGGGCGCGGTCGGCTCGGCCCGGCTGCTGCCGAACAGCCGCCTGCTCAGCAGCGACAGCTGGGGCCACACCGCGTACGGGACGTCGGCCTGCGTGACCGGCGCGGTCGACGCGTACCTGCTGCGCGGGGCGCTGCCGGCCAACGGCAAGGTCTGCGTGGGCGACGTCCAGCCGTTCGCCGAGCTGCCGGCCGAGCCGGAGGCGACCAGGCGGGCGGAGGCGTCGAAGGGCGCGCTGGCCGCCGAGGGCGCCCCCGGTCGGGGTGAGCCGAAGCGGCTCCCGCCGGTGGTCGCCCCGCTGCCGGCGGTCGGCTCGCTGACCGTCCGCTGAGGACCCGGGGTGCGGCGGGCGATCGGGTGCCCGCCGCACCCCGGCCCGCTCAGTACGACTTGTCCTGGCCGAGGACGTGCTGGGCGACGAAGTTGAGGATCATCTCGCGGCTGACCGGGGCGATCCGGCCGGCGCGCACCGCGCCGAGCAGCGTGGCCACGCCGTACTCGGTGGTCATGCCGGCCCCGCCGAGCACCTGGACGGCGGTGTCGACGGCCAGCGCGGCGGCCTCCCCGGCGGCGTACTTGGCCATGTTGCCGGAGACCCCGGCCTCCAGGTCGCGGCCCGCGTCGTAGAGGGTGGCCGCCTTGTGGATCATCAGGCGGGCCAGCTCCACCTGCACGGCGGCGTGCGCGAGCGGGTGGGAGACGCCCTGGTGGGAGCCGATGGTCCGGCCGCCCCAGACCTTGCGGGTGGCCGTGTACTCGCTGGCCCGCTCGATCGCGTACCGGCCGGTGCCGGCGCCCATCGCGGCGACCGTGATCCGCTCCGGGTTGAGCCCGGCGAAGAGCGCCGGCAGGCCGGCGTCCAGCGACTCGCCGACCAGCGCGTCTGCGGGCAGCCGCACGTCGTCGAGGTAGAGCAGGAACTGGTTCTCCGGGGAGACGATCTCCATGTCCAGCTTGGAACGGGTCAGCCCCGGCGCGTCGGTCGGCACCACGAACAGCGCCGGCTTCAGCTTTCCGGAGACCGCATCCTCGGTGCGGGCGACGACCAGCACGTACGACGCCTCGTCGACGCCCGAGATGTAGCACTTGCGGCCGGAGAGCAGCCAGTCGTCGCCGTCGCGGCGGGCCACCGTGCCGAGCCGGTGGAAGTTGGAGCCGGCCTCCGGCTCGGTGATCGCGAAGACCACCTTCAGCGAGCCGTCCGCGAAGCCGGGCAGGAAGCGCTTGCGCTGCTCCTCGGTGCCGTGCCGGGCGATCACCGTGGCCGCGATGGCGGGGGAGACCACCAGCAGCAGCAGCGGGCAGCCGGCCGCCGCCAACTCCTCGCAGACGATGGCCAGCTCGGTGATCCCGCCCCCGCCGCCGCCGTACTCGGTGGGGATGTTGACCCCGAGGTAGCCCAGCCGGCCGGCCTCGTCCCACAGCTCCGTGGTGTGCTCGCCGGAGCGGGCCTTGGTGACGAAGTATTCGTGGCCGTACCGGCGGCCCAGGGCGCGCACGGCGTCGCGGAGCTGGTCCTGCTCGGGGGTGAGGTCGAAGTTCATCGGGGGGCCTCCAGGATCACTCGGGGTTGACCACGGCCAGCACGGCGCCCGTGTCGACCTGCCCGCCGGCCGCGACCGGAAGCTCGGCGACGACGCCGTCGGCCGGGGCGAGCACGGGATGTTCCAGCTTCATCGCTTCCAGGGTCAGCAGCAGGTCACCGGCCGCCACCCGCTGGCCGACCTCGACGTGCACGCGGGTCACCGCGCCGGGCAGCGGCGCGACCAGCGACCCGGCCGCCAGCTCCGCCGTGGGCTCGGGGAAACGCGGCAGCTCGGTCAGGCTCGCCGCCCCGTCCGGGCCGTCCACGAAGACCTCCGAGGACACCCGGTGTACGCGGTACGCCCGCCGCACCCCGTCGACGTCGAGCACCACCCGGTCCGGCGCGGCCTGGACCAGGCTCACCACCGGCGACGGCCCGCCCGACCAGGTCGACCACTCGGCGAGGCCGCCCGAGCGGTCCAGCCGGTAGCGGACCTCGATCTCGCCGTCCGGTCCCGCGTAGCGGGTGACCTGCGGGAACGCGGGCACGTTGCGCCAGCCCGACGGGAGGCCGGCGAGCACCGGCGCCGAGGCGCGGCGGGCTGCGGCGGTGGCCAGCGCGGCGGCCAGGGCCACCAGGGGGAGCTGGTCGGCCGGCAGCAGCGGGGCGAATACCTTCTCGTGCCGGTCGAGGAAGCCGGTGTCGATCTCCACGGCGCCGAACTCCGGGCTGCGCAGCACCCGGACCAGCAGGTCCCGGTTGGTGGCCACCCCGTGCAACTCGGCCCGGGCCAGCGCGTCGGCCAGCAGCCGGATCGTCTCGGCGCGGGTCTGGCCCCAGGCGATCACCTTCGCCAGCATCGAGTCGTAGTGCACCCCGACGGTCGAGCCGTCCACGACGCCGGAGTCCAGCCGCAGGCCGACCGCCCGGAGGTTGCCGAACTCCCGGGCCACCCCGGGGACCGCGAACCGGTGGACGGTGCCGGTGGCGGGACGCCAACCCTGCGCCGGCTCCTCGGCGCAGAGTCGCACCTCGATCGCGTAGCCGCGCATCCAGTGCGGGTCGGTGGCGTTCTCCGGCAGGGGTTGGCCCTCGGCGACCATCAGTTGCAGGCGGACCAGGTCCAGCCCGGTGCAGAGTTCGGTGACCGGGTGTTCCACCTGGAGCCGGGTGTTCATCTCCAGGAAGAAGAACTCACCGCTCGGGGCGAGCAGGAATTCCACCGTGCCCGCGCCGACGTAGCCGACCGCCCGTCCCGCCGCCACGGCCGCCTCGTGCAGCGCTGTGCGTACCTCGTGCGGGAGGACGCCGGGCGCCTCCTCGACGATCTTCTGGTGCCGGCGCTGGATCGAGCACTCGCGTACGCCCTGGACGGCCACCGTACCGTGCGTGTCGCCGAAGATCTGGACCTCGACGTGCCGGCCGCGCTCGACGTACCGCTCGATGAAGACCGTGCCGTCGCCGAACGCCGCAGCCGCCTCGCGGCGCGCGGAGGCGACGGCCTCGGCGAGCCCGGCGGCGTCGCGGACGATCCGCATGCCGCGCCCGCCGCCCCCGGCGGACGCCTTCACCAGCACCGGGAAGTCGGTGATCTCGTCGGCGTCGGTCCAGGTGGGCAGCATCGGCACGCCCGCCTCGGCGAGCAGGGCCTTCGCCGCCACCTTGTCGCCCATCGCGGCGATCGCCTTGGCCGGCGGGCCGACCCAGGTCAGCCCGGCGTCGGTCACCGCCGCGGCGAATTCGGCGTTCTCGGCGAGGAAGCCGTAGCCGGGGTGGATGGCGTCCGCCCCCGTCCTGCGGGCCGCGTCCAGGATGAGATCGATGCGCAGGTACGTCTCGGCGGGCGTGTTCCCGGGCAGCCGGACGGCGTGGTCGGCCTCGGCGACGAACGGCGCGTCGGTGTCGGCGTCGGAGTGCACGGCCACCGTCTCGACGCCCAGCGTCCGACAGGTGGCGAAGACCCGGCGGGCGACCTCGCCCCGGTTCGCGACCAGAAGTTTTGTGATCATGGCGGTCCTCGCGCTCACATGCGGAAGACGCCGAAGCCGTCGGCGCCCCTGACTGGTCCGTTGTGGATCGCCGACAGGCAGAGCCCGAGGACCGTACGGGTGTCCCGGGGGTCGATCACCCCGTCGTCGTAGAGCCGGCCGGAGAGGAAGAGCGCGCCGGACTGCGACTCGATCTGCTGCTCGACCATCATCCGCATCGCGGCGTCGGAGTCCTCGTCGTAGTCCCGGCCGCGGGCGGCGGCGGCCTGCCGGGCCACGATGGACAGCACGCCCGCGAGCTGCGCCGGCCCCATCACCGCCGACTTGGCGTTCGGCCAGGTGAACAGGAACCTCGGCTCGTACGCCCGCCCGCACATGCCGTAGTTGCCAGCGCCGTAGGAGGCGCCCAGGTTGACCGTCAGGTGCGGCACCGTCGAGTTCGACACCGCGTTGATCATCAGGGCGCCGTGCTTGATGATGCCGCGCTGCTCGTACTCGGTGCCGACCATGTAGCCGGTGGTGTTCTGGAGGAAGACCAGCGGGGTGTCGGCGGCGTTGGCGAGCTGGATGAACTGGGCCGCCTTCTGGGCCTCCTCGCTGAACAGCACGCCCCGCGCGTTGGCCAGCACCCCGACGGGATAGCCGTGCAGCTCGCCCCAGCCGGTCACCAGGGCGGTGCCGTAGGCCGGCTTGAACTCGTCGAACTCGCTGCCGTCGAGCACCCGGGCCAGCACCTCGCGCGGGTCGAACGGCACCTTCAGGTCGGCGCTGGCGATGCCGAGCAGCTCCTCCGGGTCGTACTTCGGCGGGGCCGGGACCGGGTTGCGCGGCGGCGGGCCCTGCTTGCGCCGGTTCAGCCGGCGTACGCACTGCCGGGCGAGCCGGATGCCGTCGGCCTCGTCCTCGGCGAGGAAGTCGGCCAGCCCGGACGTGCTCGCGTGCATGGCCGCCCCGCCGAGGGACTCGTCGTCGGTGACCTCGCCGGTGGCCATCTTCACCAGCGGCGGCCCGGCCAGGTAGACCTGCGACCGGTCCCGGATCATGATCACCTGGTCGGACATCCCCGGCACGTACGCGCCCCCGGCGGTGGCGTTGCCGAAGACCACGCTGACCGTGGGGATCTTCGCGGCCGAGAGCCGGGTCAGGTCGCGGAACACCCGCCCGCCCGGGATGAAGATCTCCGCCTGGGTGGGCAGGTCCGCGCCCGCCGACTCGACCAGGTTCACCATCGGCAGCCGGTTGGCCAGGGCGATCTCGCCCGCCCGGCGGGTCTTCGCCAGCGACCACGGGTTCACCGCGCCGCCGCGTACCGTCGGATCGTTCGCGACGATGAGGCACTCGACGCCCTCGACGACGCCGATGCCGGTCACCACGCTGGCGCCGACGGGAAAGTCGGTGCCGTACGCCGCCACCGGCGACAGCTCCAGGAACGGGCTGTCCGGGTCCAGCAGCAGCTCGATCCGCTCCCGGGGGAGCAGCTTGCCCCGCTTGTGGTGCCGGGCCACGTACTTCTCGCCGCCGCCGGCGCGGGCCTGGTCGAGGGCCGTCTCCAGCTCGGCGAGGCGCTCCAGCAGCGCCTCCCGGTTGGCGCGGTACCCCGGCGAGGACGCGTCGACCGCGCTGCGCAGTGTCGTCACAGGGCCTCCTTCGTTCGTGACTGCGGGGCTCGCAAACCCGGCTCACTCCTCGCACTCACAGGGCCTCCTTCGTTCGTGACTGCGGGGCTCGCAAACCCGGCTCACTCCTCGCACTCACAGGCCCATGCCTTTCGCGATGATCTCGTTCATGATCTCGGTGGTGCCGCCGCCGATGCCGAGGATCCGGGCGTCGCGGTAGTGCCGCTCCACCTCGGCGTCGCGCAGGTAGCCGTAGCCGCCGTGCAGTTGGAGCGCCTGGTCGACCACCTCGGCGCAGGCGGCCACCGCGACGTTCTTCGCCATCGCCACCTCGGTCACCACCGGCTCGCCCGCCGCCACCCGGGCCGCCACCTCGTGCACGTACGCGCGGGCCGCCTCGGCGCGGGTGTGCATCTCGGCCAGCCGGTGCCGGATCAGTTGTCGGCTCGCCAGGGGGCGGCCGAACGTGGACCGGTCCCGGCACCAGCGCACCGTCAGCTCGACGGAGCGCTGCGCGATGGCGTATGCCTGGGTGGCCAGCGAGAGCCGCTCCGCGGCGAAGTTCTGCATGATCGCCAGGAAGGCGGTGTCCTCCGCGCCGACCCGGTTCGTCACCGGCACCCGGACGTCGACGAAGGACAGCTCGGCGGTGTCGGAGCAGTGCCAGCCGAGCTTCTCCAGCCGACGTCCGACCGTGAAGCCCGGCGTACCCTTGTCGATCACCAGCAGGGTCAGGGCGCCGGTGCCCGGCGGCAGGGTGCAGACGGCGGTGGTCACGAAGTCGGCCCGGACGCCGCTGGTGATGTAGGTCTTCGACCCGTTGACCACGTAGTGGTCGCCGTCGCGCTGGGCGTGGCTGCGGATGCTCGCCACGTCCGAGCCGCCGTCCGGTTCGGTGATCGCCAACGCGCCGATCATGGTGCCGGCAAGCGTGGGCCGGACGTACCGGTCGATCAGCTCCGCGTCGCCGGAGGCGACGATGTGCGGCAGGGCGATGCCGTGGGTGAACAGCGCCGCGATCAGCCCGGACGAGCCGCCGGAGCGGATGATCTCCTCGGTGACGAGGATCGAGTCGAGCAGGTCCCCGCCGCTACCCCCGACCGCCTCTGGGAAGCCGATGCCGAGCAGGCCGAGCTTGGCGGCGGTGGCGTGCAGTTCCCGCGGAATCTCGCCGGCCCGCTCCCAGTCGTCCAGGTGCGGCAGCACCTCCCGGGTGACGAAGGCCCGGGTCAGCTCCCGCAGTTGCCGGCGCTCCGGCGTGTCCACGATGGTCATCGGTTCTCCCGGGGCGTCGCGCCGCCGGCCGGGGAGTCCGGGCCGGGCGTGAGCTCCGTTGGCAGGTCGACGAGCCGGGAGCGGAGCAGCTCGCCGAGCGCCTTGGCCTGCGGATCGAACCGGGTGGAGGCGGCCACCCCCTGCCCGAGCAGGCCCCGGACGACGAAGTTGACGGCCCGCAGGTTCGGCAGCTCGTACCGCTCCACGGTCAGCGGCGCGGTCTCCGGCAGCAGCTCGCGCAGCCGCGCGGTGGTCAGCCAGCCGCGCAGCCACGACCAGGTGGCGTCGGTGCGGGCCCAGACGCCCAGGTTGGCGTCGCCGCCCTTGTCGCCGGAGCGCGCCCCGACCAGCTCGCCGAGCGGCGCGCGCCGGGTGAGCCGGTCGGCCGGCGGGCCGTCCGCCTCCGGGGCGGTCGCCGGCCCGTCCGCCGGGGCGGCGGTGCGGGACGGCGGTGGGATCGACACCCGCTCGCCGGAGGGGAGCACCGCGACGTGCGGCACCGTGTCCTGCGGCACGGCGTCGGCGGTGAACACCCCGTAGGGCGTCGCGTCGCCCGGCAGCGTGGTCAGCGTGCAGCCGGGGTAGGAGGCCAGGGCCAGTTCCACCGCGGCGGCCGAGAAGGCCCGCCCGGCCCGCGCCTTGTCGCCGTCGCGCAGGTGTACGTGCAGCAGCGCGCTCGCCGCCTCGGTGTCGACCGCGTCGGCGTGGTCGGTACGGGCCAGGGTGAACTCCAGCCCCTCCGTACCGACCGCCGCCTCGACCTGGCTCCGCACCAGGGCCGCCTTGGCGGGGATGTCGAGCCCGCACAGGACGAAGGTCATCGAGTTGCGGAAGCCGCCGAGGTTGTTGACGCCCACCTTGAGGGTGCCCGGCGGGGGCGTACCCCGGACGCCGCTCACCCGTACCCGGTCCGGCCCGTCGGCGGCCAGCTCCACCGTGTCCAGCCGGGTCACCACGTCCGGCCCGAGGTAGGCCGGGCCGCCGACCTCGTAGAGCAGCTGGGCGGTGACCGTCTCCACGGTGACCGCGCCGCCCGTGCCCGGGTGCTTGGTGATCACGCAGGAGCCGTCGGGGTGCAGCTCGGCGACCGGGAAGCCGGGGCACCGCCCGCCGTCGGGCAGCTCCGTGAAGAAGCTGAAGTTGCCCCCCGTCACCTGCGCCCCGCACTCGACCAGGTGACCGGCGACGGTCGCCCCGGCCAGCGCGTCCAGGTCGTCGCGCCCCCAGCCGAACCGGGCGATCGCCGGCCCGACCACCAGGGACGCGTCGGTCACCCGGCCGGTGACCACCACGTCCGCCCCGCCGTCCAGGCAGGCCGCGATGCCGTACGCCCCCAGGTAGGCGTTCGCCGTCAGCGCGTCCGGGCGGGCGAGGGCGTCGCCCTCGACGTACCCGACCCGGACGGTCAGGCCGAGCCGGTCGGCGAGGGACCCGATGGCGGCGGCCAGACCGGCCGGGTTCAGCCCGCCGGCGTTTGTCACGATCCGTATGCCCCGGTCCAGCGCCGTGCCTAGGCAGCCCTCCAGTTGCCGGAGGAAGGTCTTCGCGTAGCCGAGGGAGGAGTCGCGCAGCCGGTCCCGGCCGAGGATCAGCATGGTCAGCTCGGCGAGGTAGTCCCCGGTCAGCACGTCCAGGTCGCCGCCGTCGAGCATCTCCCGCCACGCCGTGAACCGGTCGCCGTAGAAGCCGGAGGCGTTGCCCACCCGCAGTACGTCGCTCACGCCGGCACCCCGCCCGCCACGCCGGTCCGGCCGGCCGCCCCGGCAGCGGGGACCGCGTCGGTCGCGTCGGCCGCGTCGGCCGTGTCCGCCGTGTCGGTCGCGTCGGGTGCGTCGGCCGTGCCGGGTGCGGGGGCCGTCGGCGGGCGGCCGGGACCCGGCGGGCCGGCGAAGGCCTGCGCGACGTCCAGCCAGGCGTCGGCGACCGGGCCGGTCGCCGCCAGCGCCAGGTCCGCGCGGTGCCTCCGCTGGGTGACCAGCAGGCAGAAGTCGAGCGCGGGACCGGTGACCCGGTCGGCGGCGTCGGCCGGCCCGTACGTCCAGGTGTCCCCGTCCGGCGCCGCCAGCTCGACCCGCACCGGCGCCGTCGGCACCGGCCGGCCGTGGGCGGCGAAGCTGTGGCCGAGGGTACGGAAGCCGAGGTGCGCCACGTGCCGCAGTCGGGCCGTGCCGGGGCGGGTGACGCCGAGCGCGTCGGCCACGTCCGTGCCGTGCGCCCAGGTCTCCATGATCCGGGCGGTGGCCATCGAGGCGGCCGACATCCGGGTGCCGAACCAGGGCAGCTTCCCGCCCGCCGGCACGCGTGCCAACGCGTCGGTGAGCGCCGCCCGGCCGGCCCGCCAGCGGGGAAGCAACTCGCTCGGCGGGGCGAGGAACTCCGCCACTCCGACGTCGACGAGCCGGGCCGGGTCGGGGGCAGCGAGCACGACGGCGAGGAACGCCTCGGCGTCGGTGGCGGCGAGCAGTGCGACGTGGTCGGTCCAGGCGAGGTGGGCGATCTGGTGCCCGACGGTCCAGCCCGGGGACGGCGTGGCACGTCCCCAGTCGGTCGGCGGGCGGGTCACCAGGTCGTCGAGCTGCTGGGACTCGTCGGCCAGGTCCGCGAGCAGGTCCTTGAGGTCGACCATGGGGCCTCCGGGGGGCTGGGCGGGCGGCCAGGGCGGGCCGGTCGGGGCGGGGCGGTCAGGGCGGGGCGGTCAGGGCGGGGCGGTCAGGGGGTGAGCAGGGTGGCGAGCTGGCGCTTCCAGGTGTGCAGCAGGGCGGCGCGGCGGGCCGAGTCGTCGTTGAGCAGGTTGGCCACGCCGAGCCCGCGGAGCAGGTCGAGGGTCGCCTGCACCGCCTCGCGTACGCCCGGACGGCGTTCGTCCACGTCGAGCAGCGCGACGGTGAGCCGGTGCATCTCGCGGCCGACCCGGGCTTCGAGCGGCACCAGGGCCTCGCGCAGCTCCCGGTCGGTGCGCGCGGCGACCCACAGTTCGAGGGCGGCGACGAAGAGCGGGCCGGTGAAGGCCGCGCCGAGCAGGTCGATCACCCGGTCGAGCCGCTGCGGGCCGGGCGGCAGCGCCTCGGCCTCGGTGCGCAGCTCCTCCGCCCGCCGCTCCGCGAGGTGAGCGACGGCAGCCGTGACCAGCGCGGCCTTGGTGGGGTAGTGGTGCAACTGGGCGCCGCGCGAGACGCCGGCACGGGCCGCGACGACGGTGGTGGTGGTGCCGGACCAGCCGTGCTCGACCAGGCACTCGACGGTCGCCTCCAGCAGCCGCGCCTGGGTGGCGCGGCTGCGTTCCTGCTGAGGGACGCGGGTCGATGCGGACATGGGGACAGCGTGCCGCCACAGAAACAAACAGTCAAGACTGACTTTTTTAGTTGGAGGGGGCGGCGCGTGCCGGTGCCGAGGCGGCACACCGGTGCTGGCGATGGCGATGGCGGGTGGGGGTGGCGGTGGCGATGGGGGTGGCAGTGGTGGCGGTCAGGGACCGGCACGACCCTGTCGAGCTGCCCCCATGGATGGGGCAGGGCTCATGGGTGTGGGGTGGCGTGCCCGCCCCCGACGGATCGGCTGCGCCTCGACGGATCGGCTGCCCCCGGCGGACCGCTCGCTTCCGGCGGACCGCCCGCTCCCGGGCGTGGCGGTGGGCGTTCCTTCCGCGATCCGGGCCGGGCTCGGTGCCGGCTGGCTTGCACCGGCAGCGGGAGAGCAGAGGTAGACCGGCCGGTCCCGTGGACGGGGCAGCTCGACAGGGGCGTAACGAGTACTGCCCACCCCGGGCGGGTCGCGGTGTGGCGATCATCGGGAGCGACGATCATCGGGGGCGGGGGCAGCGGAGGCAGGCGAGTTTCGGGGCAGGGATCAGCGGAGCGGGCGAGCCTCGGGGCAGGCGAGCGTCAGGGCGGGATCAGCGGGGCGGCGAGCGCCAGCCGGTGCTCAGCGGCCGTCGCGCGGGGCGAAGACCGCGAGGGCTGCGGCGTCGCTGTGTCGGGAGCGCAGGTACTCGTCCGCCCAGTCGGCGGCGTCGGGAAAGCCCGACTCGGCCGCCACCCGGGCGCAGGCCGCGTCCACGTCGAAGGGGGTACGCCGCAGGTCCACGCCGGGACCGAGGAGCGCCCAGAAGGCGCCGGGGCCGCCGTAGGGCATCCCGATGCTGCCCGGGTTGACGATCAGCCGGCGGTCGGCCAGCCGGGTGAACGGCATGTGGGTGTGCCCGCAGACCACCGTTCCGACCTCGGCGGGGACGTCGGCGAGCACCTCCGCCCAGCGTTCCATCCGGGAGTCGACGAGCACGACCTCCTCGTCGTCGCGGGGGGTGGCGTGGCAGAACAACACCGGACCGAGTCCGGCGACCTCCAGGGTGACCGTCAGCGGCAGCGCCGCCAACCGGGCCACCTGGTCGTCGCGCAGCTGCTCCGCCGCCCAGTTGGAGACGTCGACCGGGGACGGGCGCCCGGCCCGGGTCTCCACCAGCTCGCGGTCCGCGTTGCCGCGCACCCAGCAGGCCCGGTCGCCCAGGCCGGCGAGCACGTCCAGCACCTCGACCGGCTGCGGGCCGGCCGCGATGTCGCCGGTGAGCACGATCAGGTCGGCGGCGGCGACGTCCGGCTCGGCCAGCACGGCCTCCAGCGCCGGCAGCGCACCGTGGATGTCGGAGAGAACGGCGACCCGGTTCAGCATCGCTCCACCGTGCCCACCGGCCCGTGCCGGAGTCCAGCGATTCTGCCCCGGGCAGACAGAGCCCGGGGCAGATCAGCCGGGTGCGTCAGACGCGGGCGCGGCGGGCCAGACGCTCCGGGTCGAGGATGATGATGCTCTTGCCGTCCAGGCGCAGCCACCCACGCGAGGCGAAGTCGGCCAGCGCCTTGTTGACGGTCTCCCGGGAGGCGCCGACGAGCTGGGCGATCTCCTCCTGGGTGAGGTCGTGGGTCACCCGCAGCACGCCGCCGTCGCGGGTGCCGAAGCGGCCGGCCATCTGGAG
Source organism: Micromonospora sp. NPDC049060 (assembly GCF_040649055.1). Taxonomy (NCBI): domain Bacteria; kingdom Bacillati; phylum Actinomycetota; class Actinomycetes; order Micromonosporales; family Micromonosporaceae; genus Micromonospora; species Micromonospora sp. NPDC049060. The sequence goes on along the minus strand of NZ_JBEZEV010000018.1, from coordinate 51,245 downwards.
CAGGTTCTTGGCGACGCGGCCGGGCACGTCCGTGAAGATCAGGTCGGCCAGCGAGTCGTTCGTCCGCCGCAGCCGGCGGGCGAGCACGCGGAGCAGCTGCTCGGCGATCTCCGGCCGGTTGTTCAGCCACGGGCGCAGGGCCTGCTTGCGCAGCCGCACCAGCCGGGTGTCGGTCACCGCGGTGGCGGTCGCCGTGCGGGGGCCGGGGTCGAAGAGCGACAGCTCGCCCACCATGTCCGACGGGCCCATCACCGCGATCAGGTTCTGCCGGCCGTCGGCAGCCCGCCGACCGACCTTGATCTTGCCGGACAGCAGGATGTAGAGACTGTCGCCGGGCTCGCCCTCGTTGAAGACGATCTCGCCCTTGCGGACCTCGAGCGTCTCCATCTCCTTGGCGAGCGCCTCGGCAGCCTCCGGGTCGACGCCCTGGAAGATCCCGCTGCGGGCCAGTACCTCGTCCATCGCGCACCTCCGCCTGCGCGTGCCGTCCGTCGGCCGGGTCCGCCGTCCGCTGATCCCTCGCGCGTCGCCAGTCTAGGCGCACGTGAGCAGCAATCAGAGGTGCACCCCTGGAAACTTGATCGTTGGGCGTAACCTGCCGGGCCTGATCAAGCAGTAAAATCGCGCGCCCTCCGGACGCCGATCCCGCCCCCGACACCCGGGTCGTAGGGTCACCACGTGCTGAGTGAACCCGTGCTGACCGCCCGCCAGGAGGGCGGTCGGGACGTTCCGCTGCTGTTCTGGCGCGCCGACCGCCCGCTGCGCGCGGTCAGTTCCGCGCCGCTGGGCGGCGGGATCGGCGTCCGGCACTGGGTCGTCAACGCGACCGTGCCCATGTCGTACGACCGGGACGACCCCGCCGACCACCTGGCCGAACTGGCCGACCGGCTCGACCTCGACGGGCCCGGGGTGGGCCTGCTGACCGGGGTGGACGTCGCCGAGGTGGTCGCCCGGACGGACACCGGCGTGCGGGTCTGGGCGACGGTCGGCCTGGGCACCCCGGTCCGGGCGGCAGAGCCCGCCCCGGCGGCGCTGGCCCAGCGCGTCGGCACCGTCAACATCGTCGTGTACGTCCCGGCCCGGCTCGGCGACGCCGCCCTCGTCAACGCGGTGGCCACCGCCACCGAGGCGAAGGCGCAGGCGATCGCCGAGTTGGGCGTGCCGGGCACCGGCACCCCGACGGACGCGGTCACCGTGCTCTGCCCGGTCGACGGCCCCGAGTCGGCGTACGGCGGACCGCGCTCCACCTGGGGCGCCCCGCTGGCCCGGGCCGTGCACGCCGCCGTGACGGCCGGCGGGGCGGGCACCGTGGTCCCGTGGTCGGACCGACTGGTGGGCTGAGACTCCGTCCGATCGGCCCTCGTTTCGGCGTTGCCCACCCGATAAGGTCGCGCTCGATGTACGCTGCCGCCTCCTCTCCGCGTCGCCGGGCCGCACTCGCCCTCGGCGGACTGCTCGCCGTCCTGCTCACCGCCGGCTGCGGAGGTCCCGGGTCCGGGTCCGACGCGGTCTGGCAGCCCGGCGCGGGCGGCGGCAACACCGGCGCCCCGGTCCGCTCCGGCGAGCCCACGAGCACCACACCGCCCGCCGAGCAGGCGATCTCGCTCTCGGCGACCGGCGACATCATCATGGGCAACGCGCCGAACCGGCTGCCCCCCAACGGCGGGAAGGGCTTCTTCGACTCGGTCGAGAAGGCGCTCGCCGCCGACCTGGTGATGGGCAACCTGGAGGAGCCACTCACCGTCGACACCGGCACCGGCAAGTGCGGCCCGAACTCGACCCGCTGCTTCCAGTTCCGGGCCCCGCCGGAGTACGCCGCGCACCTGCGCGACGCGGGCTTCGACCTGCTCAACCAGGCCAACAACCACGGCTACGACTTCGGGCCGAAGGGCTACGAGAACACCCAGAAGGCACTGGAGAAGTACGACCTCGCGCACACCGGGGCGCCCGACCAGATCACCGTGGTCGACGTCAAGGGGGTCAAGGTCGCGGTCGCCGGCTTCTCGTCGTACGTCTGGTCCAACAGCCTCACCGACATCGCCGCCGCGAAGAAGGTGATCACCAAGGCGGCCGGCATGGCCGACATCGTGGTGGTGCAGGTGCACATGGGCGGCGAGGGCTCCGAGAAGACGCGGGTGCGGCCCGGCACCGAGATGTTCCTCGGCGAGAACCGGGGCGACCCGGTCAAGTTCTCGAAGGCGATGATCGACGCCGGGGCGGACCTGATCGTCGGGCACGGCCCGCACGTGCTGCGCGGCATGGAGTTCTACAAGGGCCGGCTGATCGCGTACAGCCTGGGCAACTTCGCCGGTGGGGGAAACTCGCTGAGCAACGCCGGCCGGCTCGGCTGGGGCGGGGTGCTGAAGGTCTCGCTGAAGCCGGACGGGAGCTGGGCCGGCGGCTCGTTCGTCTCGACGTACATGAACTCCATCGGCAAGCCGACCATGGACAAGGACGACCGCGGGCTGGGCCTGATGAAGCAGCTCACCAAGAGCGACTTCCCGGAGACCGGCGCCGGCTTCGACGACTCCGGCGAGATCAGCGCGCCGCAGGGCGGCTGACCGGGGCGGCGCGGCGCGTGGACCCGGCCGACCGTCGGCCGGGCGACGTAGGCTGGCCGGCGTGACCACGAGTTCCTCCGGCTTCACCGAGACCGACCTCGGGCGCACCCGTCGCGCCCGCCGGATCGGCCGGGCGCTGACCGACACCCACCCTGACGCGCACTGTGAACTGGACCACTCCAACGCCCTGGAGCTGGCCGTCGCGACGATCCTCTCCGCGCAGTGCACGGACAAGAAGGTCAACGAGGTCACCCCGAAGCTCTTCGCCCGCTACCCGAGCGCGGCCGACTACGCGGGGGCGGACCGGGCGGAGCTGGAGGAGCTGATCCGGCCCACCGGCTTCTACCGTAACAAGACCGACTCGCTGATCAAGCTCGGCCAGGCCCTCGTGGAGCGGTACGACGGCCGCGTCCCCGGCAAGCTCGCCGACCTGGTGACGCTGCCCGGCATCGGCCGCAAGACCGCCAACGTCATCCTCGGCAACGCCTTCGACGTCCCCGGGATCACCGTCGACACGCACTTCCAGCGGCTGGTCCAGCGCTGGCGGCTGACCGCCGAGACCGACCCCGTCAAGATCGAGCACGCGATCGGGGCGCTCTTCCCCCGGCGCGACTGGACCATGCTGTCGCACCGCATCATCTTCCACGGCCGGCGGGTCTGCCACGCCCGCAAGCCGGCCTGCGGCGCGTGCACGCTGACGAAGCTGTGCCCGTCGTACGGCACCGGTCCGACCGAGTCGGCGGCGGCCGCGAAGCTGCTCAAGGGCCCCCGGGCCCGGGACCTGGCGGTGGCGGCCGGGGTCGACCCGGAGCTGGTGCCGGTCCAGGCCGTCGTGGCGGAGGCACCGTGAGCGCGAGGAGTGAGCCGGTGTTGCGAGCCCCGCAGTCGCGAACCGAGGTATCGCTGTGAGCGCGAGGAGTGAGCCGGTGTTGCGAGCCCCGCAGTCGCGACCGGTGAAGCGCCGGCTCGCCGCCCTGCTCGTACCCGTGCTGCTGGCCGTCGCGGGGTGCACCGCCGGCGCCGAGGAGAAGGACCCGGGCCCCACCGACCGGCAGAAGGCCGCCGCCAGCCGGCCGTCTCCCTTCCAGGACTGCTCCGCCCTCGGTACGCCGCCCGCGTCCGCCGCACCCGCCGCCCCGTCCGGGGGCGGGGGCCAGGCGCTGCCCGAGCTGACCCTGAACTGCTTCACCGGCGGCGCCCCGGTCGCCCTGCGCGACCTGCGCGGTCCGGCGGTGATCAACGTCTGGGCCTCCTGGTGCCCGCCCTGCCGCAAGGAGCTGCCCGCCTTCCAGCGGCTCAGCCAGCGGGCCGCCGGCCAGCTCCAGGTGGTCGGGGTCAACAACCAGGACGGCCGCGAGGCGGCCCAGGCCATCGGCGAGGACTTCGGCGTCCGCTTCCCGGTGCTGGTCGACCAGGGTGAGCGCCTGAAGCGGGAGCTGAACCGCAAGGCCATCCCCCTGACCGTCTTCGTCGACGGGCAGGGCCGCATCCGGCACATCGACTCCAGCGGCGCCCTCGACGACGCCCGGCTGGCGGACCTGGTCCGCCAGCACCTCGGCGTGACGGTGCCGGCATGAGCCGTCCGGCACGCGCGACGGGGCGCGGGGGTGCGGGCACGGGCCACCGGCGGGGCGCGGGGGTGCGGGCGTGAGCCGCGCTGTGCGTTCGGGGCGCTGGCCCGCGGGCACGGGCCACCGGCGGGGCGCGGGGGTGCGGGCGTGAGCCGGCGTCCGCCGGGCTGGTTCGACCCGCTGCTGACCCGGCTCGGCAGCGCGCGCAGCGAGGACTTCACCCGGCTGGTCACCCCGGAGAGCGGGGGGCGGGAGAGCGCGGTGCTGGTGCTGCTCGGCGAGGAGCCCGGCGCCGGCCCGGACGTGCTGATCCTCCAGCGGGCGGCCACCCTGCGCAACCACGCCGGGCAGCCCGCCTTCCCCGGCGGCGCGGCCGACCCGGAGGACGCCGACGCCCGGGCGACCGCCCTGCGTGAGGCGAACGAGGAGGTCGGCCTCGACCCGACAAGCGTCACCGTCCTGGCGGAGCTGCCGAAGCTCTGGATCCCGGTCAGCGACTTCGTGGTCACCCCGGTGCTCGCCTGGTGGCACGCGCCGCACCCGGTGCACCCCCGGGAGCCGGCCGAGGTGGCGCACGTGGCCCGGCTGCCGGTCGCCGAGCTGGTCGACCCGGCGAACCGGATGCGGGTCCGCCACCCGAGCGGCTGGATCGGCCCGGCCTTCTCGGCGCGCGGGATGCTGGTCTGGGGCTTCACCGCCGGGGTGCTGGCCGCCCTGCTCGACATGGGCGGCTGGGCCCGGCCGTGGCCCCGCGACCGGGTCGTGGACCTGCCGCCGACCGGGGCCACCCCGGCGCCCTCGGCCGGCACCGACGCGGTCGACGAGACCCCGGTGCGCTGACCGGACGGTCACCTTCCGCAAGCGATGGTCATCTCGCGAGCCCGGTGCCCGTACGCTTGACGCGTGTCCGCCGTGGATCTCGTACTGCTGCTGCTCATGCTCGTGTTCGCGATCAGCGGATACCGCCAGGGCTTCGTCATCGGGGTGCTGTCGTTCTCCGGCTTCTTCCTGGGCGCGCTGGTGGGCCTCCAGCTGGGGCCGCTGCTGGCACAGCAGTTCGTCGACAGCGGCACCCGGGTGCTGATCTCCCTGGTGGCGATCTTCGGGCTGGCGGTGGTCGGCCAGGCGCTCGCCGGCTGGATCGGATCGCACCTGCGCAAGACGATCACCAATGACGTCGCCAAGCGGGTCGACGACGTCGGCGGGGCGTTCGTCTCGCTCTTCGCCGTCCTGCTGGTCGCCTGGCTCGTCGCGGTGCCGCTCGGCTCGTCGTCGCTGCCCTGGCTGGCCTCCTCGGTGCGCAACAGCGCGCTGCTCACCGTGGTCGACCGGGTCCTGCCCGACCAGGCGCAGCAGCTCTCCACGGCGCTGCGGGACACCGTCGACACCAACGGCTTCCCCGACGTCTTCGGCGACCTGGCACCCACCCGCGCCCGTCAGGTGTCCCCGCCGGATCCGGCGCTCGCCGGCTCGCAGGTGGTGGTCAACAGCCAGCGTTCGGTGGTCAAGGTGCTCGGCTCCGCCCCGAGCTGCTCGCGCCGGATCGAGGGCTCCGGCTTCGTCTACGCCGACGACCGGGTGATGACCAACGCGCACGTCGTCGCCGGCACCCGGTCCACCGTCGTCGAGCTGAACGGCGAGCGGTACGACAGCAAGGTGGTCGTCTACGACCCCGACCGGGACCTGGCCGTCCTGCACGTGCCCGGGCTGCCCGGCCCGTCGATGCGCTTCGCGGCCGGCAACGCGGGCAGCGGCGCCGACGCGATCGTGCTGGGCTTCCCGCTCGACGGGCCGTACAACGCCCAGTCGGCGCGGATCCGGGACGTCGACCGGATCACCGGGCCGGACATCTACTCCGGCGGCAACGTGACCCGGGAGGTCTACACGATCCGGGCGCTCGTGCAGAGCGGCAACTCCGGTGGCCCGCTGGTCTCGTCGAACGGGCTGGTGCTCGGGGTGATCTTCGCGGCGGCGGCCGACGATCCGAACACCGGCTTCGCGGTGACCGCGGCCGAGGCCCGTCCCGTCGCCCTCGCCGGCGCCGAGCGCACCCGCGCCGTCGGCACCGGCGAGTGCACCTGACCGGTCAGCTCCCCGTACCCGTCGGCCCGTGACCCGTGGGCGGCGCCGGGCGCCCGGGCGGGTCGGCCCGCCAGACGGTGAGGGCGGCGGCGGTCGCGGCCACCACGGCCGCGCCGAGCAGCCAGCCGGCCAGCACGTCGCTGGTCCAGTGCACGCCGAGGGCCACCCGGCTGAATCCGGTCACCAGGGCGAGCAGCAGGGCGGCCGTCCACACCACCCGGCGCCCGGCCGGCCGGGCGTACGGGAGGAACACCACCAGCAGCACCCCGGCGGCGAGGGCGGCGTTGAGCGCGTGCCCGGACGGGAAGGCCAGGCCGGGCGCCTCGGCCACCGGGTCCGGCAGGTCCGGCCGGGGCCGACCGACGAGCAGCTTGAGCAGCGGGCTGAGCAGGCCGCCGACAGTCATGGTGACGGCCACCCAGACCGCCAGCTGCCGGGCACCCCGGCGGGCCAGCCAGAGGACCAGGACGAGGGCGCCGACGCGTAGCGGCATCGGGGCGAACACGTCGGTCCAGAGGGTCATCAGGCGTACCCACGCCGGGTGGTCGGCGGCGTAGCCGACCAGCGCGTCGGTGACCGCCGTGTCCAGCCGGCGCAGCGGGGACCAGTCTCCCAGGACCAGGACGGCCAGCAGCGTGAACGGCACCGCGACCAGGAACGCGGCAGCCGCGGCGAGGGTCAGCCGCAGGCCCCGGGCGTGGTCCGGGTGCAGGCGGCGGCCCCGCCACGAGGAGCGCGGCGGGGCGGCGAGGGTACGTGGGCCGGACGGGCTCATGACAGTGGCCCTACCCGGGACGCGGCCCGCTCAGACCCGTTCGGGGGCGTCCACCCGGTGCCGGTCTGCCCGCGCGGGGCGACGGCGGCTCCTCCCGGCAGGGCGACGACGACCGGACCGGCCGTTCAGGGCGCCGGCGGGCGACGCCACGGCCCGGTGGTGCGCCGGGGCGAGGCCAGCGGGGTCCACTGGCGGAAGCGGCGCACCATCAACGCCGCCCCGGTCAGCAGCGCGACGAAGAACGCGGCCCCGGTCCACAGCTGCTCCGGCGTGGTCTCCTCCTGCGCGCCGGCCGGCTGCGCCGCCCACCGGGACTGCTGGCGGGGCACCGTGAAGCCGCGCGGGTCGCCGCCGACCCCCGCGACGTCGGGCTGCGCCGCCCCCGGGGCCGGGCCGAACCCGACCACGCCCGGCGAGGACTCGTCGTCCAGCGGGTTGCGGCCCACGGGACTCACCTCGGCGTCGAGCGCGGCGACCGGGTCGACCATGCCGTACCCGAAACGGTCGTCCCGGCCGGTGGGGCCGATGTCGCGGGCGGTGGCGAGCAGCCGGTTGACGACGTCGCCGGCGGACATCTCCGGGTAGCGGGCCCGCACCAGGGCGGCGGTGGCGGCGACCAGCGGCGCCGCGAAGCTGGTGCCCTGCACCCGCCAGTAGCCGCCCGGCCGGGCCCCGACCAGGCCGGTAGCGGGGGCGGTGAGCACGGTGGCCCGCCCGGTGATCGAACCGGACCAGAGGTTGTCGCTGTCGCGCTCCGACCCGGCGACCGCGATGACGCCCGGCTCGCGGGCCGGGTACCAGACCTTCGCGTTGGACGAGTTGCCCAGGTTGCCGGTGCAGGCGACCACGACGACGTCCCGGGCGAAGGCGTAGTCGAGCGCCGCCGCCAGGGCGGGGCTGTCGCCGCTGCCGCCGAGCGACAGGTTGATCACGCGGGCGCCGTTGTCGACGGCCCAGCGCACGCCCTTCGCGACGATCAGGGCGTCGTCGTAGCGGTTCTCGGCGTCGAGGACGCGCACCGGGAGGATCCGGGCGTCCGGCGCCAGGCCGACGGCCCCCCGCGCGTCGTCGTTGCGGCCGGCGATCAGCCCGGCCACGGTGGTGCCGTGGCCGACCGGATCGGGGTCGCCGGCGGCACCCCGGGGCGCGACCAGGTCGAGGCCGGGCAGCACCTGGCCGGCCAGGTCGGGATGGGCGGCGTCCACGCCGGAGTCGATCACCGCGACGGTGACCCCCCGCCCGGTCGAGCTGCGCCACGCGGTCTTCGCCTGCAACACGTCGAGCTGCCACTGCTCGTCGCGGACCTGGTCGGGGCGGTTCTTGCTGTCGGGCGCCGCGAGCGCCACCGGGACTACGACGGCCGGCGGGTCGAGGACCGGCCGGGCGGCGGGCTGCGGAGGGGCGGCGTCGGCCGCCGTGACCGGACCCGCGACCGACACGACGGCGGCCGCCAGACCGAGCAACGTACGTCCGGCGATCCGCCGAGCCGCTGGCGGACAGCTGTGCCGCACGGTCGTCACATCCTCAGGCATTCATCGCGACGCAAACATGACGATCGGAGATTACCGGTTCCTCGCCGCCTTGCGGGGCGTTCCCGGGACACCGGTCACGGCGGCGGCAGATGGGCCAACTGGACGAGGCGTACGCCCTCGCGCCGGGTGACCAGCCGGCCGCGCCCCGGGGGCAGCGGACCGGGCCGGACCGGGCCGACCAGCGCCCCCTCCTCCGGGCTGCCCGCCATCACCAGCCCCGAGGTGGACAGTTCGCGCAGGCGCTGAACGAGCGGCTCGTACTGGGCCCGGCCGGCACCGCCCGACCGGCGGGCGAGCACCAGGTGCAGCCCGACGTCCCGGGCGTGCGGCAGGTGCTCCTCCAGGGCGCGCAGCGGGTTGGACGGCCCGCCGGCGACCAGGTCGTAGTCGTCGACCAGCACGAACAGCTCCGGCCCGGACCACCACGACCGCTGCCGCAGCTGCGCGGGCGTGACGTCGGGCCCGGGCACCCGCCCCGCCATGTAGCCGGCGGCGGACTCGACCAGGTCGGTGGTGTGCGCCGCGGCGGAGCCGTAGCCGATCAGGTGCGGCGACGCCGACTCGGTCAGGTCCACCAGGCTGCGGCGGTAGTCGACCAGGATGACCCGGGCCTGCTCCGGGGTGAACCGGGTCATGATCGAGGTGGCCAGCGCGCGCAGGAACGACGACTTGCCGCACTCGGCGTCGCCGAAGACCACGAAGTGCGGCTCGGTGGCGAAGTCCAGCACCACCGGGCGCAGGTCCGCCTCGGCGATCCCCACCGGGATGCCCAGCCCGGTGGCCGCGGCCAGGTCCAGTTCGACGTACGGGAGCACCGGCGGGAGCAGCCGCACCGGGGGCGCGACCGGGCCGGCCCAGCCCCCGGCGGACTGCTTGACCAGATCCGTGGTGTCCCCGCCCGAGGCGGCGAGCTGCGGCAGCGCGGTGAGGAAGTGCAGGCTCTCCGCCGTGACGCCCCGGCCGGGGGTCTTCTCCGGCACGTTCGCCGCCGCCCGGCGGGCCACCAGCGAGTCGGCCGGGTCGCCGAGGCGCAGCTCCAGCCGGGAACCGAAGAGGTCCCGGATCGCCGGCCGGAAGTCCAGCCAACGCACCGCCGTCGCCACCACGTGCACCCCGTACGACAGCCCCCGGGTGGCCAGGTCGGTGATCAGGGGCTCCAGGTCGTCGTACTCGCCGCGCAGCGTGGCCCAGCCGTCCACCACCAGGAACACGTCGCCGAACGGGTCGGCCCCGGGCTGGCCGGTGCCCGCGAGCGCGGCCCGGCGCTGCCGCCAGGCGGCCATCGACTCCACGCCCAGCTCGGCGAAGCGCTGTTCCCGGTCGACAAGCAGGGTCGCGATCTCGCCGACCGTACGCCGGACGGCCGTCGGGTCGGCGCGGCCGGTGACCCCGCCGACGTGCGGCAGGTCGCGCAGCGCGGCCAGCCCGCCGCCCCCGAAGTCGAGGCAGTAGACCTGCACCTCGGTCGGGGTGTGGGTGAGTGCCAGGGCGCAGATCAGCGTGCGCAGCGCGGTCGACTTGCCGCTCTGCGGGCCGCCGACCACCGCGACGTGGCCGGCGGCGCCGTCCAGCGCCAGCCAGAGCGCGTCGCGGCGCTGCTCGAAGGGCCTGTCGACGACCGCGACCGGCACCTGGAGCGCGCCGTGCAGCTCCGGGTTGCCGAAGGTGAGACCGCGCGCCGGGTCCACGCCGACCGGTCCGAGCAGCTCGTCCAGCGCGGGCGCCCGGCCGAGCGGGGGCAGCCAGACCTGGTGGGCGGGCGGCCCCTGCCCGGCGAGCCGGTCGACCATCAGTTCCAGCAGGCTCTCCGTGCCGCCCTCGTCGGCCGTCGCGGGCAGGGCGGGCGGCCCGACCGGCTCCGGCTTGGGCACGAAATGGGTGGAGAAGGCGAGCAGGCGCGGCGCCCCGGTGCCGCCCGCGCCGGGTGCCGCACCGCGCCGGCGCAGCGCCCCCGAGACGTACGCGGCCTTGAACCGCACCAGCGGCTCGGTGCCGAAGCGCAGGTAGCCGTGGCCGGGGGAGCGGGGCAGCTCGTGCGCGTCCGGCACCCCGAGCACAGTGCGGGACTCCAGCGCCGAGAAGGTCCGCAGCCCGATCCGGTACGACAGGTGGGTGTCGAGGCCGCGCAGCCGGCCCTCCTCCAGCCGCTGCGAGGCCAGCAGCAGGTGCACGCCGAGCGACCGGCCCAGCCGGCCGATCTGCACGAACAGGTCGATGAAGTCGGGCTTGGCCGAGAGCAGCTCGGAGAACTCGTCGCAGATCAGCAGTAGCGACGGCAGCGGGGCGAGCGGGGTGCCGGCGGCGCGCGCCCGCTCGTAGTCGCGCAGGCTCGCGAAGTTGCCGGCCCGGCGCAGCAGCTCCTGGCGGCGGACCAGCTCGCCGTTGATGGCGTCGACCATCCGGTCGACAAGCGGCAGCGCGTCGGCCAGGTTGGTGATCACCGCGGCGGTGTGCGGCAGCCGGTCGAACGAGGCGAAGGTCGCGCCGCCCTTGAAGTCGATCAGTACGAAGTTGAGCTGCTCCGAGCTGTGCGTGGCGGCCAGCCCGAGCACCAGCGTGCGCAGCAGCTCGGACTTGCCGGAGCCGGTCGCCCCGATCAGCAGGCCGTGCGGCCCCATCCCGTCCTGCGCCGACTCCTTCAGGTCCAGCTCGATGGCGCCGCCGTCGGTGCCCACCCCGATCGGCACCCGCAGCCGCTCCCGGGCGGACCGGGGCGCCCACCCCTGCTCGGCGGTGAAGCTCTCCGGGTCGCCGAGGCCGAGCAGCTCGGGCAGGCCCAGCTCCGCGCCCGGCGGGGCGTCGGGGCCGCGTGCCGCCGTGGCCAGCCGCAGCGGGGCCAGCCGCCGGGCGACGGCCTCCGCGTCGACGAGGTCCAGCCGGTCCGCCGTACCGACCTCGGCGTGCCCGTCGGCGGAGTGGGAGTGCAGCCGGCCCCCGCGCAGCTCCAGCAGCAGCGCGAACCGGTCCAGCAGGCGCGGCGGCGGGGTGTCCAGGTCGATGATCGTGACCGCGTCGATGCCGCCGTCGCCGGTCAGGTCGGTGGCGCCGGTCAGGTCGCCCCCGTCGAGCACCACCACCACGTGCGGGCCGTCGGTGGCCGGGCCGGCGGGGCTGAACCGGGACCGGCTGGCCAGCACCTCGTCCAGCAGCCCCTCCAGCTCGGCCCCGGCGCTGGTGACCAGCCGGACCGGGCCGAGCGCGTCGGTGCGGGTGGGGTGGTGGGCGTGCGGCAGCCACTTGACCCACTCCCAGGCGGCCCGCCGCTCCGGCCCGGCGCAGACGGCGACGAGCAGCTCGTCCGGGGCGTGGAAGACCGCGAGCTGGGCGAGCACCGCCCGGGCCAGCGCCTGGGCGGCGGGTCCGTCGCCGTCGTCGGCCGGGCCGGCGGCCCGTACGAAGACGCGGGCGAAGCTGCGCAGCGAGAGCGCCACCGGCAGGTCGGGCACCACGGAGTATGCGTCCAGGAACCGGCGCAGCGAGCCGGCGGTCATCGGTTCCAGCTCCTCCAGCGGGCGGGTGACCGGGGGAACCAGCGGGGTGGCGAGGGTCTGCGGGCCGACGGCGACCCGGACCACCGCGAAGTCCGGGTCGGTGGGGCGGCGTTCCCAGACCCGGTGGCTGTCGACGGTCGACCAGAGCCGGCCGGGATCCGGGTGCCGGTAGTAGAGCCCGGCGCGCTGCTGCCCGGCGGTCTGCCGGACCCGGCGCCGCAGCACGGTCAGGTGCCGCAGGTAGTCCCGCCGGGCGGCCATCATCTCCGACTTCTTCGGCGTGCCGGAGGCGCTGCCCCACGAGGTCACCAGCATGGCCAGCGAGGAGAGCCCGAACATCCCGCCGACCACGTACGAGTAGGCGCCCCCGCCGCGGCCGAACATCATCGCCATCGCCACGGTGCCGCCGAGCATGGGCAGCACCATGAGCAGCTGCTGCCAGCGCCCGCCAGCGACGGCGGGGATCTCCGGCGGCGCGTCCACCGGCAGCTCACCCACCGGGATCTCCGGCGCCGGTCGGCGGGGCGGCCGCTTGATGACGACAGTGGACACTCGACCTCCTGACAGCGCTCGGTAACCCGAGCCTGGCTCATGGTAGGTAAAGTCCTGTCGTCCGCGCAGCCACCAACCCCGCCGAACATGGAGATCAGTCGATGACGATCGGGCTGGCCCGGGTCACCATCAGCGCCCCCCAGCGGCGGGTCGACGTCGCACTGCCCGAGCAGGTGCCCCTGGCCGAGCTGCTGCCCGAGGTGCTGCGGCACGCCGGCGAGGGGCTCGCCGACGACGGCGAGCGGCACGGCGGCTGGGTGCTGCGGCGCACCGACGGCGCGGTGCTGACCACCGCCCAGGCCCTGCTGCCGCAGGGGGTCCGCGACGGCGAGGTGCTGCACCTGGTGCCGGCCCGCGCGCAGTGGCCCGAGCTGGAGTACGACGACGTGGTCGAGGCGATCGCCGACGGCGCCCGGCGGCGCGGCGGGGCGTGGTCACCCGCCGCCACCCGGGCCGCCGCCCTCGCCGGGGCCGCCGTGCCGCTGGCCGTCGGGCTGCTCGCCGTGGCGGCCGGCGGTCCGGCGTACGGGTCGGCCTGGCCGGCCGCCGCCGTGGTGGCGCTCCTGCTCACCCTCGCCGGGGTGGTGGCGTCCCGTGCCCACGCGGACGGGCCTGCCGGCGCGACCCTGGGCGGCTACGCCCTGCCCTTCGCGGCGGCGGCCGGCGCCCTGGCGGTCAGCTCCGGCGATCCGGTCGGGCCGGTCCCGGGGCTGCGCTGGGTCGGCGCGCCCGAGCTGCTCGCCGGGTCGGTGGCGCTGCTGCTGGTGTCGGTGCTCGGGCTGGTCGGCGTCGCCACCCGGCTGCGGGTCTTCGTGGCGGGCGCCACCGCCGGGTTCGTGGGCGCCCTGGCGGCCCTCGGCGGACTGCTGCTCAGCCCGGCCGGCACGGCGGCCATCCTGCTCTGCGTGCTGGTCTTCGCCGTGGGGGCGGTGCCGCTGCTGGCCATCCGGCTCGGGAAGGTGCCGCTGCCCCCGATCACCCTGCCCACCGGCGAGCCGGGCGACGCCGACCGGGTCCGCGACCTGCCGGACCGGGACCGGGTCTACGCGGCGGTGGCCCGCACCGAGGAGATGCTCACGGGGATGCTGCTCGGGCACGCCGTGCTGGCGGTCGCCGCCGCGGTGGTGCTGGGCCTCTCCGGCGGGACGGCCGGCCGGCTGCTGGTGGCGGTGGCCGCGGCCGTGCTGCTGCTCCGCTCCCGGCTGTTCGTGTCCCTGCGCCACCGGGTGCCGACCGTCGCCGCCGGCCTCGCCGGGTACGCCGTGCTGGGCGCCGTGCTCGTCGACCGCTTCGGCCCGACCGGCCGGCTCGCGCTGGTCGTGGGCGGGCTGGCGCTGGCCCTCGTGGCGGTGGTCGCCGGCACCACGTACGCCCGCCGCCCGGTCTCCCCGTACGTCGGCCGGATCGCGGATTTGACCGACACCGCCCTGGTGGTGTCGTTGGTGCCCGTCGCCTGCGCGGTGCTCGACCTGTACGAACGGGCCCGGGGGCTGCTCGGCTGAGCGGCCCCCGGGCCCGTTCGGTGGTCAGTGCCGGGTCAGTGCGTGGACTCGCCGCGCGCCTCGGCGTCCCGGGCGCGCTGGTACGACGCCACGATCTCCGCCTCGGCCTCGATCCGCCCCACCCACGTGGCGCCCTCGACCGACTTGCCGGGCTCCAGGTCCTTGTAGACCTCGAAGAAGTGCTGGATCTCCAGCCGGTCGAACTCGCCGAGGTGGTGGATGTCGCGCAGGTGCTCCTGGCGCGGGTCCTCGTAGGGCACGCAGAGGACCTTGTCGTCGCCGCCCTTCTCGTCCGTCATCCGGAACATGCCGATGGTGCGGCACCGGATCAGGCAGCCCGGGAAGGTGGGCTCGGGGACCAGCACGAGCGCGTCCAGCGGGTCGCCGTCCTCGCCCAGTGTCCCCTCGATGAAGCCGTAGTCGGCCGGGTACTGCGTGGAGGTGAAGAGGGTGCGGTCCAGCCGGATCCGGCCGGTCGCGTGGTCGACCTCGTACTTGTTGCGGTGACCCTTGGGGATCTCAACCGTCACGTCGAAATCCATCTGCACGCTCCCTCGTTTGCCCACGCTGGCCAACGGAAACCAGCGGCACGCCGCTCCCGCACGGGTGAATGCCCACCCGCGGGCTCCGGCCGCCGCATAGTGTTCGGACCGAAGTAGTGTCACCCAAGCAGATTTTCGCGGGGCGAGGAGGGGGCCGTGGGGAGGGAAGATTCACACTACCGTCCGGATGCCGACGCTGGACGGGGTACCGGAGGATCTGCTTCCGGCGAGGCGACCGGGCGGTTCCCGGTGCCCGACCCCTACCTTCCCCACCCGCCCGCGTCCCCGGGCGACCCTGCCCTGACGTCGGTCCCGCCCCCGGGCGACGACGCCCCGGCCGATGCCGACGCCGCGACCGGTCCTGACGGTCCGACGGCTCCGGGCACCCCGGCCGGCCCCGGCGGTCCATCCGGCCCCGGCGGCCCGGGCGACCCCGCCGCGCCGGCCTCCCGCCGCCGCCGGACCCTGCCCGTCGTGCTGGCCGCGGTGCTCGTGCTGGTGCTGGCCGCCGTCGGGATCGCCGTGGTCCGTCCGGGACCGGTGGCGGACTGGCTGGGCACCGAGCCCGCCGACCGGGGGGCCGCCGAGGCGGCGGCGGAACCGGCGCCCGTGGCGGTGCTGGCCGGCGCGGACGCGAACGCCCCGATGCCCACCCCCGAGGGCGTACGCGCCGCGCTCGCCCCGCTCGTCGGCGTGCCCGCCCTCGGCGACCGGGTCCACGTCTCGGTGGCCGACGTGACCACCGGCCAGCCGCTCTTCGGCCGGGGCGAGGACGACGGCACGGTGCCCGCCTCGGTGACCAAGCTGGTCACCGGCGTCACGGTGCTCGCCGCGCGCGGTCCGGCGTACCGCATCCCGACCCGGGCGGTGGCCGGCGCGACACCGGGCGAGGTGGTGATCGTCGGCGGCGGGGACCCCACGCTGGCGGTCGACAAGAACGGCTTCTACCCGGGCGCGGCCCGGCTGGACGACCTCGCCGGTCAGGTGCGCGACGCCCTCGGCGGCACGAAGCCGACGAAGGTGACTGTCGACTCGTCGCTCTACTCCGGTCCGCTCTTCGAGCCGGGCTGGGACGACGACATCCCCACCGGCGGCTACGGCGGGGCGATCACGGCGCTGATGACCGACGGGGCCCGCAGCGACGTGAGCCGCGCGAAGAAGGACGAGGCGGCCGGCAACCACTGGGCCGAGCGGGTGTCCCAGCCCGACCTCGCGGCCGGCAGGGCCTTCGCCAGGCTGCTGGGCGTGCCGGCCGGCGCGGTCGCCCGCGGCACCGCCCCCGCCGGCTCCACCCCCGCTGCCGACGCGGGCACCACCCCCGCAGCGGCCCAGGGACCCGGCGCGGAGCTGGGCAGGGTGGAGTCGCTGCCGATGGTCCGGCTGGTCGACATCATGATCAGCGACAGCGACAACATCGTCGCCGAGGCGCTGGCCCGGCAGGTCGCGTTGGCCCGCAACCAGCCCGCCTCGTTCGCCGGCGCCGGGGCGGCGATGGACGCCGTGGCCGGGGAGCTCGGCCTGCCGGCCGACGAACTCACCCTCGCCGACGGCAGCGGCCTGTCGCGCAGCAACCGGATCAGCCCCTCGCTGCTCACCGACCTGATCGCACTCGCCGGCGACGGCAGCCGCCCCGAGCTGGCCGCGATCTTCGGCGGCCTGCCCGTCGCCGACTGGTCCGGCACCCTCGCCGACCGCTACGAGACGGCGGCGACGAAGGCCGGTGCCGGGGTGGTCCGGGCCAAGACCGGGACGTTGACCAAGGTGCACGCCGTCGCCGGCCTGGTCAGCACTGCCGACGGGCGGCTGCTCACCTTCGCCGTGCTCACCGACGCGGTGCCGCCCGACGGGCTGACGGCCGCCCGGGGGGCGCTGGACCAGATCGGCGCCGCCCTGGCCGGCTGCGGCTGCCGCTGACCGCCGCTGGCGCGGGACGGGCGACGCGTGCCGGCCTGAGCGGGACCGGCGTCACGTAGTGCCGGGGCCGGACGGGGACCGCGTCGGGCGGGACGGGCGTCGATCGCCGGGCGCGAGCCCGGGCCGGGGTGTCGCGGCGCGGGTACGGTGGGGTGCATGGCGCAGTTCGTGGACTGGGATCTGGCCGCCGCGACCGCGGGGGCGCTGAGCAAGTCGGGCCCCCGGGTTTCGTACACCGAGGCCACCGACGTGGTCAGTGACCTGCGGCGGTTGACCGACGAGGCGGCGGGGCACGTCGCTGACTACACGGGCCTCCGCTCGCAGGTGTCGCACCCGCCCGTGCGGGTGGTGGACCGGCGGGACTGGGCGGCGACCAACATCGCCGGGCTGCGCGAGGTGATCACCCCCCTGGTCGGCCGGCTCACCAAGGACAAGCAGCCGGGCGCGCTGACCGAGGCGATCGGCTCCCGGGTCACCGGCGTGCAGGCCGGCACCGTGCTGGCCTACCTCTCCGGCCGGGTCCTCGGCCAGTACGAGGTCTTCTCCGCCGACCCGGGGCAGTTGCTGCTGGTCGCGCCGAACATCGTCGAGGTGGAGCGCAAGCTCGGGGCCGACCCGCGCGACTTCCGGCTCTGGGTCTGCCTGCACGAGGTGACCCACCGCACCCAGTTCACCGCCGTGCCGTGGATGCGGGCGTACTTCCTCAGCGAGGTGCAGGCCTTCGTGGACGCGTCGTCCAGCGGCGGCGAGCACCTGCTGGAGCGGCTGCGCCGGGGCGTGGCCACGCTCTCGGACGCGGTGAAGGACCCGGAGAGCCGCACCAGCGTGCTGGACATCGTCCAGACCCCGGGGCAGCGGGCCGTGCTGGACCGGCTCACCGCGCTGATGACCCTGCTGGAGGGGCACGCCGAGTTCGTCATGGACGGCGTCGGCCCGCAGGTCGTCCCGAGCGTGGATCGGATCCGGGCGGCGTTCAACCGGCGCCGGGAGGCCGGCAACCCGCTGGAGAAGGCCATCCGCCGGCTGCTCGGCATCGAGGTCAAGATGCGCCAGTACGCCGAGGGCCGCAAGTTCGTGCACGGCGTCGTGGACCGGGTCGGCATGGCGGGCTTCAACAAGATCTTCGACTCGCCGCTCACCCTGCCCCGGCTGGAGGAGCTGGGAGACCCGGAGGCCTGGGTGGCACGGGTGCACGGGCCGGTCGGCCCGGCCCCGACCGCCGGCTGACCGTACGCCCGTGGCCGCGCTCGCCCCGCCGGTGGCCGCGATCCGGGTCGCGGTCCGCCGGGCGCTGGCCGACCTGCCGCCCGGAGGGCCGGTGCTGGTCGCCTGCTCGGGCGGCGCGGACTCGCTCGCGCTGGCCGCCGCCACCGCGTTCGTGGCGCCCCGGCTGGGTCGCGCCGCCGGCCTGGTGACGGTCGACCACGGCCTCCAGGAGGGCTCGGCGCAACGGGCCGCGGCGGTGGTGACCTGGGCCCGCGAGGTCGGGCTGGCCCCGGTCGAGTCGGTGCGGGTGGAGGTGGCCGGGCGACCGGGCGGGCCCGAGGCGGCCGCCCGCGAGGCGCGCTACCTGGCGCTCGCCGAGGTGGCCGGCCGGCTCGGGGCGACGGCCCTGCTCACCGGGCACACCCGCGACGACCAGGCGGAGACCGTGCTGCTCGCGCTCGCCCGGGGCGCCGGCCCGCGCGGGCTGGCCGGGATGCCCGCCCGGCGGGACCTCGACGGGGTGCCGCTGCTGCGCCCGCTGCTGGAGGTCGGCCGGGAGCAGACCCGCACGGCGTGCGCGGTGCTCGGGCTGAACCCCTGGGAGGACCCGCACAACGCCGACCCGTCGTACGCCCGGGCCCGGGTCCGGGCCGACCTGCTGCCCGCCCTGGTCCGCGCGCTCGGGCCGGGGGTGCTGGACAACCTGGCCCGGACCGCCCGGCTGGTGGCGGCGGACAACGCCGTCCTCGACGACCTGGCCGACGCCGCGCTGGCCGACGTCCGCCATCCCGACGGCGGGCTCGCGGTGCGGGCGCTGGCCGAGCTCACGCCGGCGGTACGCGGCCGGGTGCTGCACGCCTGGGCGCGGGAGTTGGGCGCCCCGCCCGCCGCCCTGTCGCACCGGCACGTGACCGCGCTGGACACCCTGGTCACCGGCTGGCGGGGGCAGGGGGCGGCGCACCTGCCGGGCGGGCTGCGGGTGCTGCGCCGCAACGGCCGGCTCGCCGCCATCGGCCCCCGCTGATCCGCTCCGTCGGACGGTGACTCCGTCGACCCGGCGCCGGCCGTCAATCCGGCGCCGGCCGTGGGCCCGGGGGCCGGTCCGTCGGCGTGGCGCCGGTCCGTCGGCCCGGGGCCCGGTTCCGGGGCCGCGGGATCCGCCGGGAGGCGGTAGACATGGCGCATGGCGTACCCCCGACAGCCGCTCTTCGCGCCGCACGGCGCGGTGGCGACGAGCCAGCCGCTGGCCGCGGCGGCCGGCCTGGCCGTGCTGCGACGCGGCGGCAACGCCGTCGACGCGGCCCTCGCCACCGCGATCACCCTGACCGTGGTGCAGCCCCCGTCCAACGACATCGGCGGCGACCTGTTCGCGATCGTCTGGGACGGCGAGCGGCTGCACGGCCTCAACGCCTCCGGCCGGTCCCCCGCGGCCCTGACCCGCGAGCTGGTGCTGGCCGCGACCGGGGGGTCCGGCGCGGCCCCGGTCGACGCCCTGGGCGGCGCGCAGCGGGCCGGGCCGGCGATGCCCGCCCGGGGCTGGCTGCCGGTGACCGTCCCCGGCGCCCCGGCCGGCTGGCGCGACCTGCACGACCGGTTCGGCTCGCTGCCCTTCGCGGATCTCTTCGCCGACGCGATCGGCTACGCCGAGCACGGCCACCCGGTCTCACCCGGCGTGTCGGGGATCTGGTCGCGCGCGCTCGCCGCGCCCGGCCCGACCGGCGCGGAGTTCGCCGAGTTCGACCGCGTGTTCGCGGCCGGCGGCCGGGCGCCCCGGGGCGGGGAGCGCTGGCGCAACCCGGACGCGGCGCGGACCCTGCGGCTGATCGCCGACACCGGGGCGGAGGACTTCTACCGGGGCGGGATCGCGGAGGCGCTGGCCAAGCACGCGGCCCGCACCGGCGGCCTGCTCACCGGCGACGACCTGGCCCGACACGCCTCGACGTGGGTGACTCCCGTGTCCGCCCGCTACCGGGGCCACGAGGTCTGGGAGCTGCCGCCCAACGGGCAGGGCCTGGCGGCGCTGCTGGCGCTGCACATCCTCGACGGGGGCGACCTCGCCGGGCTGCCGCTCGCCGAGCGGCTGCACCGGCAGATCGAGGCGATGAAGCTCGGCTTCGCCGACGCGCACGCCCACGTCGCGGACCCGGAGCGGGTGCCGGTGCCGACGGAGGCGCTGCTCTCGCCGGCGTACGCGGCGGCCCGCCGCGCGCTGATCACCGAGCGGGCCGGGGAGCCGACGGCCGGCGATCCGGAGCGCGGCGGCACGGTCTATCTCTGCACCGCCGACGCCGGCGGCATGATGGTCAGCCTGATCCAGTCGACCTACCTGGCGTTCGGCTCCCGCGTGATGCTGCCCGGGCACGGCTTCGCCCTGCAGAACCGAGGGCTCGGGTTCCGGCTCGACCCCGCCCACCCCAACGTGGTGGGGCCGGCGAAGCGGCCCTACCACACGATCATTCCCGGCTTCCTGACCCGGGACGGGCGGCCGGTGGGCCCGTTCGGGGTGATGGGCGGGCACATGCAACCGCAGGGGCACGTGCAGCTGGTCTCGGCGACCCTGGACGGCGGGCTCGACCCGCAGGCCGCGCTGGACGCGCCGCGCTGGTACTGGCACGCCGGCCGGTCGGTGCTGGTCGAGTCGGAGCTGGTCGCCACCGCCGAGGGGCGGGCCGCGGTCGACGAGTTGCGGGCCCGGGGGCACGAGATCGCCGTCGCGGAGGAGCCGGGGGTCTTCGGGCACGGGCAGGCGATCTGGCGGCTGCCCGACGGTGGCTACGCGGTCGGCTCGGAGCCCCGTGTGGGCGGGGGGATGCTCGGCTGGTGACCGGAGTCCCGGGCGTGCCGTCGGCCCCGCTCCCGGTGCCGCGGTCCGATGTCGTGGGGCCGGGGCTCAGGCCTCCACGCGTTCGCGGAACGTGGTCCGGTAGGTGTGCGGGGTGGCGCCGACCCGGCGGGCGAAGTGGTGCCGCAGCGCCGCCGAGTCGCCGAAGCCGGCCCGGTCGGCGACGGCCTCGACGCTGAGCCCGGTCTCCTCCAGCAGCCGCCGGGCCAGCAGCACCCGCTGGTTGGTCAGCCAGTCGTGCGGCGTGGTGCCGGTCTCGGCGCGGAACCGCCGGGCGAACGTGCGCGTCGACATCTCCGCCCGCGCGGCCAGCTCGTCGACGGTGACCGGGCGGTCCAGGTGCCCCATCAGCCATTCCAGCACCGGCTCCAGCGTCGGCGCCTCGGGGGTCTCGGGGATGGGCGCCTCGATGTACTGCGCCTGCCCGCCGTCGCGGTGCGGGGGCACCACCATCCGGCGGGCCAGCCGGGTGGCCGTCGCCGAGCCGTGCTCCTGGCGGATCAGGTGCAGGCAGGCGTCGATGCCGGCGGCCGTGCCGGCGCTGGTGAGCAGCCGGCCGTCCTGCACGTAGAGCGAGTTGCAGCGGACCCTGGCGGTCGGGTGGCGGCGTTGCAGCTCGTCGACGTACCGCCAGTGGGTGGTGCACTCCCGGCCGTCGAGCAGGCCGGCCTCGCCCAGCACGAACGCGCCGGAGCAGACACTGAACACGTACGCCCCCCGGTCGGCGGCGCGGCGCAGCGCGGCGAGCACCGTGCCGGGCACGACGGTGCCGTGGTGGGCCGGGACGGCGACCAGGTCGGCCTCCTCCATCGGGCCGAGGTCGGCGTGCGGGGTCAGGTGGAAGCCCGACGAGGTGCGGACCGGGGCCCCGTCGGGGCTGCACACGTGGAAGCGGTGGTCGGGGAACCCGTCGGCGGTGCGGTCGGTCCCGAAGACCTCGGCGAGGACCCCGAGCTCGAACGTGGCGACCTGGTCCAGGGCGAGGACGGCGACCGATCTGAGCATGTGACGAGGGTAACCGCACGGTTGGCAGGAAATCGAGGGGGAGTGGCATTCCTGCCACTGTCCGGGTGACGGTGGCCGGCGGAGACTGGTTGCAGTCCGGTGCGCACCGGCGGCGAAAACGACAGCAACCATGCGAAAGCGAGCGCCGCCATGGAGATCCTGCTCTTCCTCTTCTTCCTCGTCCTCCTCGCCCTGGCCTCGGCCGCCGGCCTCACCGCCGACAGCCGGGACTCGGCCGACTGGAAGCCGTCCGACGACGGTCGCCGCTGGCGGTCGCGTGCCTGCTGAGGTGGTTCGCGGCCTTCGTCAGGATTCATCCGGGGTGGGACCGCGCCCAGAAGGGGCGGCCCCGCCGACGGAGGCCATCCGGCGTACGGCAGGCTAGGAGCCATGGCTGACGGCTCCTGGTACGACGCCGACATCGACCACGTGATCATCTCCGAGGCGCAGATCCGCGAGAAGACCGCGGAACTCGCCAAGCAGGTCTCGGCGGACTACGCCGACGTCGATGACGGGCTCCTGCTGGTCTGCGTCCTCAAGGGCGCGGTGATGTTCATGGCCGACTTCGCCCGGGCGCTGGGCCGCAGCGGGCCGCCCGCCGAGCTGGACTTCATGGCCATCTCCTCCTACGGCCAGGGCACCACCTCCTCCGGGGTGGTCCGCATCCTCAAGGACCTCGACCGGGACATCGCCGGCCGGCACGTGGTCGTGGTCGAGGACATCGTCGACTCCGGCCTGACCCTGTCCTGGCTGCTGCGCTACCTGGAGTCCCGCTCGGCCGCGAGCGTCGAGGTGGTCGCGCTGTTCCGCAAGCCGGACGCGGTCAAGGTGCCGGTGCCGGTGAAGTACGTCGGCTTCGACATCCCGACCGAGTTCGTCGTCGGCTACGGCCTCGACTTCGGCGAGCGCTACCGCGAGCTGCCCTACGTCGGGGTGCTCAAGCCCGAGGTGTACGCCCGGACCTGAGCCCTCGCCGGGCCCGGTCCATCGGCACCGGTCGAGCGGACGTTCAGCGGGCTCTCAGCGATTCGGACTACGGTAGAGGCCGGTGGCGTGGAGGCACCCTCCACGCCCGACCCCTCGAACCGCGGGACCGGGCGGACGGGAGGCCGGGCGCGGAGCTCCCGTCACGCCGGCTGGACCCGGTTCGCCCTACGCGTAATTGTTGGGCTCGCAAGCGCGCTCCACGCGCGCACGATGATCGGATCGTGCGCGATCGCGGGGTTCGCAAGCTCGCTCGGTGCGCGCACAGCTGTTCCCTTTGTGCGCGACTGCGGGGCTCGCAAGCTCACTCCTCGCGTGCACGGTGTACCGTCGAATGACCGCGGCGCGGCAGTTCCGTGCCTCGGGGTCGAGCCGGCCCGCACGGCGGCTACGGCCGCCGCCACAGGGCGGCGACACCATCAGACGGTCAGGACGTCGATCAGGAGGATGCGGGCGCCTCGGCGCTCGACAACAGCATGGAACGTACGCGTTTCTTCCGCCGACCGGTGGTCTGGATCATCCTGGTCATCCTCGGCGCCGTTGTGCTCAGTCAACTGTTCACCGCTGGTCCCAGCTACCACCGGGTGGACACTTCCATTGCGCTCGACCAGCTCAACAAGGGCGGCATCGACAAGGTCGTCTTCCAGGACAAGGAGCAGACGCTCCGGCTCGACCTGAAGGACAAGGCCAAGTTCGGTGACACCGACACCGACCGGATCGAGGCGCAGTTCCCCTACGAGGTCGGCGACGAGGTCTGGAACGAGGTCCTCGAGGCCAAGGCGAACAACCGGGTCACCGGCCCGGCCAACGTCGAGGTGTCGTCCGACAGCATCTGGGTGAGCCTGCTGGTCAACCTGCTCCCGATCGCCCTGCTGGTGCTCCTGCTGCTCTTCTTCATGTCGCAGATGCAGGGCGGCGGCTCCCGGGTGCTCAACTTCGGCAAGTCCAAGGCGAAGATGATCACCAAGGACACGCCGAAGACCACGTTCGCGGACGTGGCCGGCGCCGAGGAGGCCGTCGAGGAGCTGCACGAGATCAAGGACTTCCTGCAGAACCCGGCGAAGTACCAGGCCCTGGGCGCCAAGATCCCGAAGGGCGTCCTGCTCTTCGGCCCGCCCGGTACCGGTAAGACGCTGCTGGCCCGCGCCGTCGCCGGCGAGGCCGGGGTGCCCTTCTACTCGATCTCCGGCTCGGACTTCGTGGAGATGTTCGTCGGTGTCGGCGCCAGCCGGGTCCGCGACCTCTTCGAGCAGGCCAAGGCGAACGCCCCGGCCATCGTCTTCGTCGACGAGATCGACGCCGTCGGCCGCCACCGCGGCGCCGGCATGGGCGGCGGTCACGACGAGCGCGAGCAGACCCTCAACCAGCTGCTCGTCGAGATGGACGGCTTCGACACCAAGGGCGGGGTCATCCTGATCGCCGCCACCAACCGGCCGGACATCCTCGACCCGGCGCTGCTGCGCCCGGGCCGCTTCGACCGGCAGATCCCGGTGGACGCCCCCGACATGGAGGGCCGCAAGGCGATCCTGCGGGTGCACGCCAAGGGCAAGCCGTTCACCCCCGACGTCGACCTCGACGCGGTGGCCCGGCGCACCCCGGGCTTCAGCGGTGCCGACCTGGCCAACGTGATCAACGAGTCCGCGCTGCTCACCGCCCGCAAGGACCAGCGGGCGATCAGCAACGACTCCCTGGAGGAGTCGATCGACCGGGTGATCGCCGGTCCGCAGCGCCGGACCCGGGTGATGAGCGACCAGGAGAAGAAGATCACCGCGTACCACGAGGGTGGGCACGCGCTGGTCGCCTGGGCGCTGCCGCACGCCGCGCCGGTGCACAAGGTGACGATCCTGTCCCGCGGTCGGTCACTGGGCCACACCCTGGTCCTGCCCACCGAGGACAAGTACACCCAGACCCGCGCCGAGATGGTCGACACCCTGGCGTACGCGCTGGGTGGCCGGGCCGCCGAGGAGCTGGTCTTCCACGAGCCGACCACCGGTGCCGGCAACGACATCGAGAAGGCCACCCAGCTGGCCCGCGCGATGATCACGCAGTACGGCATGAGCTCCAAGCTCGGCGCGATCAAGTACGGCACCAGCGGCGACGAGCCGTTCCTCGGCCGCAACATGGGCCACGAGCGGGACTACTCCGACGTCGTCGCCGCCGAGATCGACGGCGAGATGCGGGCGCTGATCGAGCTGGCCCACGACGAGGCCTGGGAGATCCTGGTGGAATACCGGGACGTCCTGGACAACATCGTGCTGGAGCTGATGGAGAAGGAGACCCTCTCCACCGCCGACATGGCCCGGATCTGCGCCCGGGTGGCCAAGCGGCCGCCGATGGCGCCGTACAACGGCTTCGGCAAGCGCCAGCCCTCCACCGAGCCGCCCGTGCTCACGCCGGCGGAGAAGGACGCGCTCAAGGTGCAGGCCCAGGCCGACGGCGCCCAGGCGACGGTGGGCGGCGGCACCTCGAACAACTCCAACAACTCGGACGGTACGCACTGAGCACGGACCCGACGGCCAGTTCCCGGGAGCACCGGGGACTGGCCGTCTCCGCGACCGAGCCGGACGGCGACGACACCCTCGACTACGTCGCCGCGCGCCTGATCAGCGGCAAGCTCACCGGTCGGCCCGTCGAGGAGACCATGGACCTCGGGCGGATCGAGAAGGCCGTCCGCGAGATCCTCATCGCCGTCGGGGAGGACCCGGACCGCGACGGGCTCCAGCAGACGCCGGCCCGGGTCGCCCGGGCGTACGCCGAACTCTTCGCCGGCCTCCGGGTCGACCCGGCCCAGGTGCTCAGCACCACCTTCGAGGCCAACCACGAGGAGTTGGTGCTCGTCCGGGACATCGACGTGATGAGCCTGTGCGAGCACCACCTGCTGCCGTTCCGGGGCAGCGCCCACATCGGCTACATCCCGGGGCCGGACGGCCGGATCACCGGCCTGTCGAAGCTGGCCCGGCTGGTCGAGGTCTTCGCCCGCCGGCCGCAGGTCCAGGAGCGGCTCACCTCCCAGATCGCCGACCTGCTGATGGAGCGGCTCGCGCCGCGCGGCGTGGTGGTGGTGCTCGAATGCGAGCACATGTGCATGGCGATGCGCGGCATCCAGAAGTCGGGTGCCAAGACCATCACCTCGGCCGTACGGGGCACCCTCCAGCGTGACGCCAAGTCGCGCGCCGAGGCGATGGCGCTGATCATCCCCCGCTGACCGCGACAGACCGGCCGGCCGAAACCCACGCCCGGGTCGGCCGGCCGTCGCGCGTCAGCCCGCCGACGTGGGTCTGGCAGGCGGGTACCTGGGAGGCGCGGTCGGTGACACGGGGCCTGGGAGGTGTGGGCCCGGGAGGTGGGGCACCGCTCAGCCGGCCAGCATCGCGAGCAACAGGCCCGCGCTGACCAGCACCGCCGGGACCAGGCACACCAGGGCGCCGAGCCGGGCCGTGCGCTCCACCCGGCCGCCCGCCGGCGGCGGAAAGAGCCGCCCGACGCCGATCCAGCCCGCCACGAACGCAACCGCCGGCATCGGCAGCCCGCAGACCAGCGCGGCCACGCTCGCCGCCCCGGTGCCGGTCGCCACGAACAACACCAGCTGGATCGCCGGCACCAGCAGCGCCAGCGGCCCGTACACCAGCAGGTTCCGCAGGTGCGGCGGCCAGGCGGCCAGGCGGGGCAGCCCACGCGCGGCGAGCGTCGCGTCCGCGGCGTCCGCCCGGCCCCGGGCGGTGCGCAGAGCGGCCAGCACCGCCGCCGGCCCGCCCGCCATCGCCCGGGTCGCCTCGGTCAGCTCCGGCGGCGTCGGGACCAGCGAGATCGGGGGTACGCCCCGCTCGTGCAGCCGGGCCTCCTGCGACGCCAGCCGGGTGCGTACGGCGGTCAGCTCCTCGCGGGCGGCCTGCACCGACCGGGCCTGCTCGCCGGCGGCGGTGGCCGCGTCGCGGCGTACCCCGTCGAGCTGGCGGGCGGCGGCGAGGTACTCGGTCCACGCGGCCCGCACCGGGTCGACGCCCCCGACGTTCTCCGCCTGCCCGGCAGTGTCGGCGCGTTCCGACGTCGGGTCGGCGCCGGAACGCTGCCGCCCCGGCGCGGCGTGCCCCGTCGTGGTCCCTGCCCCGCCTCGGGTCATCCGGGCTCCCCCTCCTCGCCGAACGGGACCAGCACGGTGCCCTGCTCGCCGGGACCGTCCCAGAGCACCGCCCGGCCGGGGCGGGGCCGCCACTGCACCTGCCGCCCGAAGACCGACGTCAGCTGCGCACCCGGCAGGTCCACCACGGCCACGGCGGCGAGCTTGTCCACCTCGCCCTCGGGTTCGAGCAGCGCCGCGAACGACGGCACCGTCCGCCAGCGGCCCAGCAGGTGCCGGCCGGCGGGCGGCCCCTCCCGCAGCAGCGCGCGCAGCCGCTCCGGGGGCAGCTGCTCCGGGGTCGGCACGTCCAGCCCGAAGACCACCAGGTAGGCCGGCACGGCGTCGTCCACGGCGGCGAGCAGGCCGGCCAGGTCCACCATGTCCACCGGATGCCGCCCGGCCAGCTCGGTCGCCAACGCCTCGGCCACCGGCCGGCACTCCTCGTCCGGCGCGGCGAGCACGAAGCGGGCGGCCCCCGGCGCGTGGTGCACCGCCACGCTGCGCGCCGCGGTGACCAGCAGCCGGGCCGCCTCCGGGCCGGGACCGAGCACGGCCAGGTTCCGCCCCGGGGCCGGCCCGAGCGACACCGCGACGGTGCTCCGGGGCACGTCCACCGCCCGGCCCAGCAGGGCGGCGGGACCGGGCGCCTGCCCGGCGAGCGCGGCCCGGTGCCGGGGATCGTTGCGCAGCAGCGGGCGGGCGTAGCCGGCGAAGACCACCGGCGGGGTGGCCCCCTCCGGGCGGGCCGACCAGAGCCGCTGCCGCAGCGCCTCCACCGTGTCGGGGTGGTCCTGCGGATCCGGGAACCGGACCATCCGCTCGTGCCCCCGGATCGCGCCCCGGGGCCCGCCGAGCCCGCCGGCGGTGTTCACCACCGCGCTGCCCACCGGCAGCCCGGCGGCAGAGTCGTTCGTCGGCTCCAGCACGGCGCCCCCACCGGGCAGCGCCACCCGCACCGGGAACTGCCCCAGCACCGAATCCCGGTCCGTACGCGAGCCCAACCCCAGGTCGCCCTCGCCGGCCAGCACCAGGTGCACCCCGTACGCGCGCCCGGTGCGGGCCAGCGCGTCCAGCCGGGCGGCGGCGTCGGCGGCCAGCCGGTCCCGCTCGGCGAAGAGCAACGGGAGATTGTCGAGCACACACACGATCCGGGGCATGGCCCGGTGCTGTCGCAGCTCGGCGAAGCGCTGCCCGCCGGCCCGGGCGCCCGCCTCCTCGCGCCGGCGCACCTCCGCCACGAGCTCGTCCAGCAGGCTCAGCACGTACTCCCGGTCGGCGGCCATCGCGGCGGCCCGCACCTGCGGGATCCACGACCGGTCCCGCTCGGTCTGGAGGAACTCCACGAAGGACTCGGCGTCGGCGAGATCCGCCAGGTAGAGAGCCAGCTCGTCGGGGCCGTACCTGGCGGTCAGGCCGAGCAGCGCGGTGGTGAGGAACGTGGAGCGACCCGTCCCCGAGCGGCCGCTGATCAGCCAGTGCGGCGTCAGCTCCGTGAAGCCGAGCGACACGGGACGGCCACCGGCGTCCCCGACGGTCGTGGTCAGCCCGCCCACCCCGCTCGCCGTCCACAGCTCCTCGTCGGCCGCCGGCAGCAGGTCGGTCAGCGCCAGCCGGGAACCCGCCTCCACCTGCGCGGCCAGCCGGTGGCAGACCGCGTCGACGAGTTCGGCCGGCGGATCCGCCTCGATGAAGACAGGCGAGTTCAGCCCGCCCGGCGGCTCGGCGCCCGGGCCGGCGAACGAACCGCCCGGCGGATCACCCAGCAGCGCGTACGCGGTCCGGACCGCCAACGTCGTCGCCCGCGGCAGCGGCTCCCGGTCGCCCGCCGGGGGCCAGCCCGCCACCAGGAGGTGCAGCCCTGCGGACCGGCCCGGCTCGGCCAGGGCCTCGATCCGGGCCAGGTCGGTGGGGCCGGTCGACTCGGGCAGCGCGGCGATCACCAGCAGCAGCGTCCGGTCGTGCCGGCGTCGCCCGCTCGCCCCCGGCGCCACCCACTGCTCCGCCTCGGTGAGCACGGCCCGCAGCCCGGCCACGTCCACCGCCGGGGGCGGTAGCAGGCCCGCGTCCGCGAGCGGCGCGAACGGCGCGAGGGCCGAGCCGGTGGCGTCCACCGCGCGGACCAGCAGCGCCCCGGCCGGGGTCGCCGCCAACAGCCGCAGCAGTACGCCCCGCAGCAGCCCCGCCACCCGGGGATCCCGGGCGTCCACGTCCACCGAGAGGTGACCCGTGCCGAGCAACGGCACCAACGCGGGGAACCGGGCGTCGTCCAGCGGCGCCGCCGTACCGATCCGGACGAAGGGAGGCGGCCCCTCACCGGCTGGTGTGGCCGGTGCCACCATCTCCAGGGGAGCGCCCGCCCAGCCGGGAGCCAGCACCGCCGCCGCCGAACGGAGGCGGTCGGCGAGTTCGTACTGGCGGCGCTGGTCGGCGGGAACGGGCCGGGTGTCGTCAAGGACGCTCGCGGCGGCGGTGGCAGTGGCGGCAGCCCGCCGGTGCAGTGCGGCGGCGCGGTTGGTGCGTGCCTTCGGACCGGCCACCGCGTCCACCCCCTCCGCCCGAGGTCGACAACCCCTCCCCGCGCAGAGACCGTAACCCAGTCGGGCCGACTCGTCCGGGATGCGCGGCGGCACTGCGCCGGGGATGTCGTGGATCTCACCGATGGGGAGTGGTGCGTCACGATCCGCTGGATCTGGGGCATTGGGTCTACCGCGTCCAGCCGCTAGCCTCAGAGGGTGGAATCAGTGCAGCCCCCCGCCGGTTCCCAGGTCTCCCGCGTACCGGCGCAACGGCCCCCCTCCGACCACTTGGCACCGCCCTCGCCGGCCCCGGTGCCGGAGCGGCCACGGCGGCGGCTGCGCACCGTGGTCACCGTGGTCGCGAGCGTCGTCGCGGCACTCTGCCTCGGCGGAGTGGCCGCCGGATTCGTGCTCTACAACAGGGCCGCCGCCCCCGATCGCGGGTCGCCGGACGTTGCTGTCGTCAGTTACTTGCAGGCCGCGCTTGTTTCGCGTGACCAGAACCGAGCGCGACTCTTCACCTGCACCGGCCCACTACAGCCGATCGAGGATCTGCGGACCCAGGTCGAGCGACGCGAACGGGAACTCGGTACAAGCTTCTCGATCAATATCGAGAACATTGTAGTGGCCATGAACGGCTCATCAGCGGCCACGGTAACGGCCGTCATTCGTCGTAGCGCCACCGTAGACGGGGTGCAACAGAGCCTGACCGACCCTTGGCGCTTCGAGGCGCAGGACAGAGACGGGTGGCGGGTCTGCGCCGGAGCGCCGGAGAGGTGAGTCCTCACTCAATCCAAAGCAGGTGCACAGGAACCTCCAGTGTGGTGGGTGACTGGCCCCGCCAGGCCCAGCGGTACCACTCCACCTCCGGCGCAACCCGGACGCAGATGTCGCCTTCCGCGCCGGAGTAGGTCTCGGTGACGGCTCGCAGGTCCCGGTGTTCGACGGAATCCACCACGTGCACCACCCGGCGACCCGTGACGGCGTGCGACTCGAAGACCGGGGTCGGGGCGCGGTGCGGCGGGGCGTCCAGCGAGACCAGGCGGACGCCCGTCTCGCGACCCGCCGACGCGTCCGGTCGCCGGGCTCCCACCGTCTCCACCCACACCCGCTCGACCGGGACCAGCGGCGCGAAGACCTCCACCTGGTCGGACTCCGCCCGGTACCACTCGTGTTCGGGGATGACCGGCACGTAGGTCCGGCTGCCCTGCACCACCCGGTCGTCGGCGCGGAGGTCACCGCGCCAGCCGAGTCCGGGCAGGCCGACCAGCACGCGCTGCCCGCGGAGCTCGACGCGCCCGGTGGCCGGCACGATCTCGATCGGGCGGGGCGGTCGGGGCGCCCAGTCCGGATGGTCGGCGAACGGGTCGGGAAGCGGGTCGCTCATGACGGCGAGCGTCTCATCCCGCGCCCTTGAGCGGCGCGCCACGTGAGCGCATGAAAGGCACCGGATCGATGGCGCCGCGGCTGCTCCGGTCCTCATCCTCGTGCACCTCGAAGTGCAGGTGCGGGCCGGAGGAGTTGCCGCTGCTGCCCACCTCGCCGATGACCGTACCGGCCTCGACGAGTTGGCCGACCTTGACTCGGGGCTTGCTGACCATGTGGCAGTAGCGGGTGATGAATCCACCGGCATGCAGGACGTCGACGAACCAGCCACAGCCGCCCTTGTTCGGCCAGCCGTCGACGTTACAGGTGCGCCGGCCGCTCTTGTCCGGGTCGCACCGGGAGATCAGGACGCGTCCGGTGGCCGCTACCCGGATATCGGTGCCCTTCGGCGCGGCGATGTCGACCCCGTTGTGTCGGGGCCGGCTCGCGGTGCGGAAGCCCGAGCCGACGCCGCCGGGGATGGGAGCCGTCCAGCCGGAGGCAGCGATCTGTCCTCCGGCGGCGCGGTCGCAGGCCTTCCTACCGTCGATCAGCGCGATCCGGGCAGCTCCGCCGGCCAGCGCGTTGACGATCTGGCTGGCCACGTCCTCGTGTTTGGCGTACGCGTCCGGAAAGGCGCTGATCTGCACGGCCTGCGCGGCCCGGGTGAGCGGCATCGTCTCCCAGCCCTGCACCTTGACCAGCTTCTCGTAGAACTTCCGGGAGGCGTATTCAGGCGTCATCCGCTGTGCCACGGTGCCCCAGCCGGCTCGCTGCTGAAAGAGACCGACCGAGTCGTGGTCGGCGCCAATTCCTTCGTTCGGCAGATTCCCGGACTCGGCGACGGTCCGGTTAGCCAGGTTGAGAAGTCTGGATTCCTGCATGGCGGTCGCCACAGCGATTACCCACCCGCGGGGCGGCACCTTCATCTCCTGCCCCACCTTGATGATCCTCGCGGCATTGCGGAGCTGACGCTCGCCGTACTGGGATATCCGAGGCATGTCGCCCACTACGTTTACCTGGGATTCCTCCTTACAGTCCTGACTGGCGAACGTCATACCGCTGCCCGCCTCGCCGCCCAGTTCCGTGAGGAAGAAGGCCCCCGCACCGCCGGTGCAGCAGAGCAGGGCGAGCGTTGCCGTCAACGCGGCGGCCAGTGCGCCGAGTCGGAGCTGTCGACCGCGCGGTCGCGTCCCGTCGCTCATTTCTGCTCCCAGTCCACGGCATCAACCAGCCACCGCCCGTCGGGCGCCACCAGTTCGAGGCGGAGCTGACCCGTGTCGAGCGGAACCAGCACCTCGACGAAGTTCTCGGCCCGGGGCCGGAGAGTGACGTCGCCGTCGACCTGACCGGTCGGCACCCCGGACGGGTCGGCGCCGGCCAACTTGTCGGTCAGCACCGGGGTGGAGAGGGGACGTAGGCCCTCCTGCCACTGCTCCGCCGTGTTGCCCGGCTTGCCGAGCCAGGCGGCGACGAAGCGTTCGGCGGTCTGCTCCGGCGTCAGTTTGCCGGGGCGGGTGACGGGGGAGGGGGGAGCGCCCGTGGAGAAGGCCCCGTCGTCGCCGGCGGTCGGGTCGACCGTGGTGATCGGTTGGCTGGGGCGGTTGCTGAGCCCGGAGGTGGGGTCACCGGGCCCGGAGACCAGCCGCGCCGCACCGATGATCCCGAACACGAGTACGGCGATGCCGATCGCGACGCCGAACCGGGACCGGAGGACCCGGGTCACCAGGAATTCGATCGCCCGCCGCACCGCGCTCACCGCGCCTCTGAGCGGATCCGGGGAGTGGGCCGGTCAGGCTCGCGTTCCTTAGACCCGGGACGGTAGATGACGAACGCGGGGTTCTCGTCCGGCACGTCCGGCTCCGTCCAGGTGGCCGGCTGCCGCCGCCGGGGTCGAGGGGCGGCCGGGCGGGAGGGCTCCCTCTCCTCGGAGGGCGTCCCTTTCTCGGCGGCCGACTCGCGGCCGTCGGGCCGCTGCCGCTCCTTCCCACCGGGGTTGCCGGTAGGCCCGCCGCGGGTGGCGGCATGCGCCGGATCCTCCCGCCGGGCCTCGGGCCGGAGGGTGGATCGCTCCGCCACGACGGCCCGACGCCGGCCCAGCGCCGGCTCGGCCGTGCCGCCGGGTTCAGCGACGTCGAGCCGGGCGGCGGTGCGCATGTCCCGGAAGAATCGCCGGTGCCACGAGCCGGCCGAGCTGACCGCCTCGCTGCTGTCCTTGCCACCGAGCTGGGTGATCCGTCGGTAGGGACGCAGCAGCAGCCAGCCGACCACCCCGCAGAGCCAGACCAGCACCACTTGGAGCCAGCCAGGCAGGGTCGGTGTGCTCATGATGAGGTCGACCGCGAAGAGATAGATGGCGGCGCCGGTGCCGAAGATGGCGATGTTGAAGACGGCGGCGACCACCGCATTCGCCAACCGTCGCAACCCGGCGCTGGCCGGGCGCATCAGGCCTACCGTGCCCAGGATCGGCGCGGCGATCACCGCCCAGCGGAAGATCAGGAAGCCCAGCAGCACGAGCAGCGAGGCGGTCAGGTCGAACATCGCGAAGAGAACCGCGGCCAGTACGGCGATGAATCCGGCGCCCACCCGGTCCATGTCCCGGACGCCCTGGAGGTACTCGTACGCCTCCGGGTCTTCCTCCTTGATCTGCTCAGCAACCTTCATCCACTGCTGCTGCTTCGCCTCGATGGTGGCTTGACGTGTCGCCGGATTGGCGCGGATCGACTGCGCCTCGCCCCAGGTCAACGACCGGGCGTCGTACAGGGCCTGACCGTATTTCTTAGCGGTCTCGCTGTCCGCTGACCCAAGGACCCCCCGTAGCCAATTCCGGTACAGCATGGACTCGGTAGCGGTGTCGCTGGCTCGGACGGCGGGCTTACGGTTGTCCTTGCACCGTTCCGGGTTGGGATCGATGCACCGGCCGGGACCAGGCTCCTTCATCTGTGGTCCCACGGCGTCGTGGACCACGCCCAGGGTGGTGACGAGGGTGCCGTCGGCGATGTTGGCCGACTTGACTGGCCAGGCGGCCAGGGCGGTCACCGCCACCATCACCAGCAGGGCCCAGCCCGCCGTGGTCATCGCGTTGCTCATGTCCGACTGGCGGGAGCGCCAGAGCAGGTACAGGCCGACCACGCACAGGGTGACGATGCCGAAGACACTGAACACCTTCTGGTAGACGGCCTTGGTCGCCTGGTCCACCAGCGGATCGGCCCAGCCCCACATCGAGCGCGGATCCCAGGCGCGTTCGCGCAGGGCGTTGGAAGCGCCGATCACCGCAGTGGCAATCATGAATTCGCCGTTTGCGACAGTGGTCGTGAACTTGTAATCCGGGTGGAGGACTGTGGAGGCGCAACCGATGTCGTACGTCGTGTAGCTGTACCCGGCGTATCCATAGAGGCTGTATCTGCCGGTGACGCCGGCAGTTGCTTCGGGCGGCGAGCTGGCAAACCAGCCGGCCAGACCTGCATCGGGAGCGCCAGGCGTTGGTGGCTCAAGACACTCTGCCCGGGCTGCTGACACGTCCTTCAGTTTGGCGACGCAGGCGCGGAAGTCGGCCTGCCACTCCGGCGTGGTGCAGAGCTCGGCCTTCGCCTGGGCGGTCAGCGGTGCGGGGGCGGCCGCCATGGCGCCGACGGCCGGCCAGCCGATCGTGGCCCCGGCGAGTACGCCGAGCGCGAGCAGGAACGCCGCCAAACGTGCCCGGGCCCGCGCCATGTCACGCCTCCATGTTCGGCAGGATGGCCGGCAGCACTCCGGCCGCCGCGGCGATCGCGGCGGGGGTGGTGTCGAGGTGGTCCAGCAGCCCGTCGACGTACGAGACGTCGACCCGGACCTTCTGCACCCGGCCGTCGACGTCCCGCATGACGAATTCCCGGAAGCCGAGCCGGCTCGAACTGGTGGCGTCGGCGGTGGAGAGGGAGGCCAGGGTGGCCTCGTAGCCGTCGTTGACCGGCACCCGCAGCAGGCGGAGCGCTTCGGAGGCGATCTCCGCGTCCTCGGCGATCCGGCCGACGAAGACTGTCGAGACCAGGTTCTGCACGTCGAGGCCGAGGATGTCCCGCGGGTTCTGCGAGGCGACCAGCGCGGCGAGGTTCCACTTGCGGGAGTCGCGCGCGAGCCGGACCAGGAACGACCGTCCGGAGCGCCATCCCTCCATGAAGTGCGCCTCGTCCAGGCCGACGAGCTTCCGCGACGACATCGAGCCGCCGTAGCAGCGGCGTACGGCGAGCCGGTGTGCGGTGTGCAGCATCGGCAGGGCCAGCGCCTCCTCGGCGGACCAGTACTCCCGCTCGATCTTCAGGTCGGGCAGTCGCAGCCCGGCCATGGTGATCACGGTGAGGGCGGCGTCCGCGCCGAGCAGCCCCTCCGGCGGCCGGCCGAAGAAGAGCATGGCCAGCGGCATCTCGGCGGTGTCGAGCAGCAGGTTGGCCAGTTCCTTGCCGGCGTCGTCGTCGAGCTGGCTGAGGCAGGCGACCACGTCGTCCAGGGTGGAGGTCTCCTCCGCCGGCACCTGGCGTACGGCGTGCCGGAAGAGGGTGGCGGTGGACGCCTCCCGGGCGACCTGTGGGGGCACCAGCATCATGCAGATGTCCTGCACCAGCATCCGCCGCTCGGCGCGGGCGTTGGAGACCGCGATCTCGAACTCCCGGTCGCCTGAGGCCCCGGTGCCGAACTCGCTGCGCAGCGGCGTCGGGATGAGCGAGTACGGGGCCAGGGTGCCGTGCTCGGAGCCGGTCAGGTTCAGCACCCGCGCGTACGGCCGCAGCTCCGGCATGGCGCAGAGCCGGGCGAGCGGGCCGGACGGGTCGAGCAGCGTCACCTGGACGCCGCGTCGGGCCGCGAGGTAGCCGAGCGCGCCGAGCAGGGTGGACTTGCCGCCGCCCGGTTCGGCGACGAAGACGGCGAGCCCGGAGCGTTCGCGTACTTCCATCGGGAAGTGCAGGTCGAGGAAGACGGGCCGGCGGCAGGTGCCGGCGGTGCGCCCGATGAGGTCGCCGCGCCGGTCGCCGACGGTGGAGGCGGCCTGGGGGAGCGCGGCGGCGAGCAGGTTGACAGGCATCCGCCGGACGTAGCCGGTGTTGGCGATCGGCTCGCCGGGGATGAACTCGCGGGCCAGCCAGTCCTGGTTCTTTGGGTGTTGCAGCGAGATCCGCAGCTCGCGGGAGTAGAGCTGGATCAGCCGGCGGGCCCGCTCCAGGCACTCCTCGCGGTTGCGGCCGCCGACGGCGATCCGGTGCCAGCCGTGCGCGCGGGCGGAGTCGACCGGCAGCCCGGTGGTCATCTCGTCGCCGATGACCAGGGCGCGCTTGGCCAGCCGCTCCAGCTCGGGCGGGGCGTCGATGCCGTGCTCCGCGTAGTCGAGCTGCTGGGAGCGGATCATCCGGAGCCGGTGCTCCAGGTTACGGAAGGAGTCGCCGGAGCCGAGGATGTCGACGCGGGTGGAGAGCTCCATCGGCCATGGCAGCCGCTCGTGGAAGTGCAGCCAGGGCTCGTGCCGCTCGGGGATCTCCAGGGGCTCCATCCGGCCGACCGCGAGCACGGCGACGTGTCGTTCCTCGCCGGTCATCCGGTTGACCAGCTTGACGGTCGAGCCGTACGGGGTGCGGTAGCGCTCGACCTGCTCGGTGAGGGCGAGCAGGTCGCCACGTTCCCACTGCCCGTCGGTGAGCGGGGAGAGCTGACCGGGCGGCGCCATGCAGAGCGCCACCGAGCGGTAGAGCAGCCATTCCAGTTCCTGTGCCGTGACCCGCCGGCCGCGCATGCCGAACGCGCCCAGCACCTCGTCGAACTGCTCGACGGTGCGGCCGAGCTTGCGGCGCTCGCCCTCGGCGACGCCCCGGCCGAAGGTGCGCAGCAGCCGCTCGGTGAGCGAGTCGCCGAGGGCGCGCCGGGCGAAGGTGACGCCGAGGTAGGTCTGCCCCTCGGCGTGGTTGACCGAGAGCAGGTGCCGTTGCGCGGCCACGAGGTGGTCGCCCCAGCCGGCGGTGCCGGGCACGTCGGGCAGCGGCGCGGCGGTGTGCGCGTCGAT
This sequence comes from Micromonospora sp. NPDC049060, assembly GCF_040649055.1. Classification (NCBI taxonomy): domain Bacteria; kingdom Bacillati; phylum Actinomycetota; class Actinomycetes; order Micromonosporales; family Micromonosporaceae; genus Micromonospora; species Micromonospora sp. NPDC049060. The sequence goes on along the minus strand of NZ_JBEZEV010000018.1, from coordinate 14,657 downwards.
GGTGCGGGCCCACTCGTCGGCCGGGAAGGGGCGCGTGGTGCGCCGCAGGTGCAGGCGGAAGCCGGCGAGCCCGGCGTACTGCTCGGAGATCGCCGAGAGCAGCGCCTCCCGTTCGGCGTCCGGCCGGAACGCCCAGCGCACCTCGGGCAGCCAGTACCAGGCGGTGACGGTGTTGGGGGTGAAGGTCAGGTGGCCCGCGATCTCGGTGATGGCCAGCTCGACCGCCGGGTCCCGGTCCCCGAACTTGATCTTCGGCGGCTTGACCCGGGTGGGCTTGGTGGGCTTGACGGGCTGGCCGCGCCGGCCGGCGGAGCGCTGGCGCGGCGGCGCCACCTCGCGGCCGGCCCGCTCCGGCGGGCGCTCCCCGGTGCGGTGGGACGTCGGCTCGGACGCCGGGTCCGGCGCGGGCGGGTCGAGCGGCGCCGCGTGCTGGCGGGGCGCCGGCGGCGCCGCCGCGACGGCCGGCACGTCCTCCGCCTCCGCCGGTGGGCGGAGCGTGGGCAGCCGGTCCCCGGACTGGTGCGGCACCCGGGACCTGGCCGGTCGGGCGGGTGGCTCATAAGCGTCGGCCGGGGGCTGGTCGGCGGCCGGTGTCGCCCCCGGGGCCGTCCGGTGGGCCGCCTGGCCGGTCCGAGGGGTCGCGTCGGCCGGGTGGCCGGTCCGGTGGGCGTCGGCTCCGTGACCCGCGCGTGGGGGCGGCGGAAGGGGGGCGGGGGCCGGCGGGAGCGCCGCCGGCGCGGCGGCGGGCGGCTGCTGGCCGATGGCGGGTTGCTCCCGCCCGCCGGCCCGCTGCGGGGGCGCCGTCGGCCGGGTCGCGCCGGGGCGCGTACCGCCGAACAGGTCGAGGAAGGGCGAGTCGATGTCGGCGCTGTCGGCGGGTTGCGGCTCGGCCGGCGGCGGCGTCCGACGTGGCGCCGGACGGGGGGCCTGGAAGACGCCCACGCCACCGTGCCCGGGTGTCGTCACCAGGGCCGGGTCGAGGGTGACCTCGTCCGTCTCGGGATCATCAGGGTAGTTGAACGACCGCGCACGGTTACCGTGCGGGACGGCCGGACGCCCTGCCGGGGAACCCGGCGTGGAACTGCGATTCATGCGACCGCCTCATCCGCGTCGTTCGACTGCCTGGTCGGGGTGCGACCGGTCATGCCAGTTCCTCCCGGATCCTGATCCGACTGCCGACCAGGCGGGGGTCCCGCTGCTCCGCGGCCGGCTCCCGGGTCCGTCGCCAGTCGGTCAGCGCGGTGCGGATCACCATGCGCGCGGGCCGGTCCGGATCGACGTACCGGAAGATGAACGAGGTGCTCACGATGGCGAGCGCGATCTCCCAGGCGGGGAAGAGCTCGACCTGCAACGTGAACAGCCAGTGGATGAACATGTAGAGGGGAACGAGCAGCATGAACAGCCCGTACTGGGCGTACGGCAGGTGGACGGGAAGGGTGTAGCCGGGCGGCCCGAGGTAGACCAGGCGAGCCCGGTAGATGTCGTCGTCGGTGCGCAGCCGCATCTCGTGCCCGCGCCTATTCGAAGATCAGGTCGATCAGGTAGTCGCCGATGAAGAAGAGTGTGGCGGCTCCGGCGATGAAGGCGAGCCCGACGATCGCGATCGCCGAGCTGGTGAGGACCTTGGAGATCTCACCCCGGCTGGCGCGCCCGATGAAGATGACGCCCAGCACGGCCAGCAGGATCGGAGCGATCTTGCTGGCGAAGAACGTGACGACACCCTCGGTGTCGATGCCCTTGGGCGCAGGCTCGGCGAGTGGAGTCGACGCCAGGGCGGAGAGCGTGTGGGCGGCGGCGGACGTCGCCGTCTCCATCAGCTCGATGGCGATCACTGGAACCTCCCCAAGTCGCGGCCGGCGGCGCCGCGGTGGTGCAGTAGACATGCCTGGCGGGAACAGTGCTCCCTGTGCGCAGCGTCGGCGACCCTGCGTTCGTTACCCACCACGGAGGGTGGTGGGCTTTGGGCGGATTCTCCCGCTTCGGCCCTCCCTCCAGGCTTCGCCATCTCGATGCCGGGCAGTTCCAAAGCGTACGGGCACCCACTGTTTGCGACAAGCCGCGAAGAGTCTGCCCGATCCGACCGGGACGACCGATCGTACACCCGTTCGAATGCGCATGTCACCGCCCTCGACCCGGTCCGCCCGGGGTGCTCCGGCCGACCGGTACCGTCTAGCCGTGACCGATCTGGTACGGGCCTCGGCCCCGGTGGTGATGGGCGTCCTCAACGTCACGCCCGACTCCTTCTCCGACGGCGGACGGTACGCCGACCTCGACGCCGCCGTCGGACACGGCGTGCGGCTGCGGGCCGACGGCGCCCACCTGGTGGACGTCGGCGGCGAGTCCACCCGGCCGGGCTCCGACCGGGTCGACGCGGAGACCGAGACGGCCCGGGTGGTGCCCGTGATCCGTGAGCTGACCGCCGCCGGCGTGCCGGTCAGCATCGACACCACCCGCGCACGGGTCGCCGAGGCGGCCCTCGCCGCCGGCGCGGCCGTGGTCAACGACGTCTCCGGCGGCCTCGCCGACCCCGACATGGCCCGGGTGGTCCGCGACGCCGGCTGCCCATGGGTGCTCATGCACTGGCGGGGCCACTCCCGGGAGATGGGTGAGCTGGCCCGCTACGCCGACGTGGTCGCCGACGTACGCGCCGAGCTGGGCCGCCGCGTCGACGAGGCGCTGCGGGCCGGGGTCGGCGCCGACCGCATCGTCGTCGACCCGGGGCTCGGCTTCGCCAAGACGGCCGCGCACAACTGGGAACTGAGCACCCGCCTGTCCGAGCTGCTGGACCTCGGCTTCCCGCTGCTCTTCGCGTCCAGCCGCAAGTCGTACCTGGGCCGGCTGCTGGCCGGGCCCGACGGCACCCTCCGCCCCACGGACGCCCGCGACGTGGCCACCGTCGCCACCAGCCTGCTCGCGGTGGCGGCCGGCGCCTGGGGCGTACGCGTGCACGACGTCCGGGCCACCGTGGACGCCCTCGCCGTCTGGCAGGCCACGGGCGCGCCCCGCCTGGCGCCCGCCGCCACCGGTGGGGCCCGGGCGGCCCACGCCGGCGCCGGCCGGGCGGACCGCACCGCCGACCACGGAGGAGACCGATGACCGACCGGATCCAGCTGACCGGCCTGCGGGCGCACGGCCGGCACGGGGTGTACGACTTCGAGCGCGCCCAGGGCCAGGACTTCGTGGTGGACGCCGTCCTGGAGATGGACCTGGCCCCGGCGGCCCGCTCCGACGAGGTGGGCGACACCGTCCACTACGGCGAACTGGCGGAGCGGCTGGTCGCGGTGGTGACCGGCGAGCCGGTCAACCTGATCGAGACGCTCGCCGACCGGCTGCTGGCCGTCTGCCTGGCCGATCCCCGGGTCGAGGCCGCCACGGTCACCGTGCACAAGCCGGAGGCGCCCGTCCCGCACGCCTTCACCGACGTGGCCGTCACGATGACGCGGCGGCAGGACCGGTGACCCGCGCCCTGCTCTCGCTGGGCAGCAACCTCGGCGACCGGCTCGCCCACCTGCGCTCCGCCGTCTCGACGTTCGGCGACAGCGTGCTCCTGGTCTCCGGCGTCTACGAGACTCCACCGTGGGGGGACGCCGACCAGCCCGCGTACCTGAACGCCGCGCTGCTCGCCGAGGACCCGGCCGCGACCCCGTACGACTGGCTGGAGCGCGCCCGGGCGGCGGAGCGCGCCGCCGGGCGCACCCGCGACCCGCAGCGGCGGTTCGGGCCGCGCACCCTGGACGTGGACGTCATCGCCGTGTGGGCCGACGGCGACGAGCCGGTGCTCAGCGACGACCCGGAGCTGACCCTGCCGCACCCCCGGGCCCACCTGCGGGCCTTCGTGCTGCGGCCGTGGATCGACCTCCAGCCGTACGGGCGGCTGCCCGGGCACGGCTGGCTGACCGACCTGCTCAACACTCCTCCGGTGGCCGACGACGCGCTGGATCTGCGCCCCCGGCCGGATCTGGCGATAGAGTCGACGGCATGACCCAGTGGAGCCGGCCGGCATGACGCAGGCGCAGTCCCCGCGACCGGGCGGGACGGGCCCCGAGCGGTCCCGGATGGGCCCCACCCGGATCTCCACCCTGGTGGTGGCCGCCCTCGGCGCCGCCGCGGTGGCCTGGTTGCTGATCAGCACCCTCTACTACGACTACCTGCCGGAGCTGCCCTGGCTGCCGGTGGTCACGCTCGCCGCGCTGGCCGTGCTGGAGGCGTACGCCGCCGTGAACACCCGGGGGCGCATCGAGCGCCGGCCGGGCCGCGAGCCGGTCAATCCGCTGCTGGTGGCCCGGTTCGTGGTGCTCGCCAAGGCCTCCGCGCTGGCCGGTGCCATCTTCACCGGGTTCTACGCCGGGCTGACCGGCTGGCTCTTCGTGGAGCGCACCGACGCCGCGATGGGCGACCGGCCGATCGCCGGCGCCGGCCTGCTCGCCGGGTTGGCGCTGACGGGGGCGGCGCTCTGGCTGGAGCGCTCCTGCCGGGTTCCCGAGCAGGAGGACGACGAGGACCGCGAGCCCGGCGGCCGGGAGGGCCGCCCCGGCCCACGCTGATCCCGGGGGGTTACGCCCGGCCTCCCGCGCGGGTACGGTGCCTGCGACCGGAGAGCAACGCCGCCCCGGTCCGCCCGCGCGTCGGACCTGGCTGGACGGCGGCCACGTGGGAGGCGGCGTCATGCGGTACGACGAACCGGGGCGTGAGCCGTCCCCCGAGCCCTCGTCCGGCATCCCCGCCTCCGTCCTGGAGAACGTCTTCGACGATCCGGCGCACGGTGAGCCCGGCCGCGACCGGTTCGCGGTGCACGTGGTCTGGGAGCTGCTGCTCCTGGCCGCGTCGGTCGTCCTGGCGTACCTGCTCTGGCGGGAGGAACCGGCCGCGCTGCGGGGCGACGGGCTGAGTTCCCTGCTCCTCGACGCGGTCGTGCTCGGGTTGCTGGCGCTGGCCGCCGGGCTGACCCTGCGTACGGCCGCCGTGAACCTGGCCGTCGGCCCCGTGGCGGTGGCCGCCGCGCTGCACGTCGCCGAGCAGGGCGACCGGGGCGTCAGCGCCGCCGCCGGCCCGGCCCTGCTGGTCGCCGCGCTGGGCGGGCTCGCCCTGGCGCTCGTCGTGGTGGTGCTGCACGTGCCCGGCTGGGCCGCGTCCCTGGCCGCCGCCGCCGGGGTGGTCGTGTACATCCAGCAGCGCTCCGCGTCGGTCCTGCCGCAGGGCGACTACGACCCGGAGCGCGGTGCCCTGCACCTCTTCGTCGGGTTCGCGGCCGTCGCGGTGCTCGGCGGTCTGTTCGGCTCGGTGCGGGCCGTCCGCCGGGTGGTCGGCCGGTTCCGCCCGGTCGTGGATCCCGCCCGCCGCCGGGGCGCGGTGGCGGCGGTGGTCACCTCCGGCGCGCTCGTCGGCTCCACGGTGCTGGCCGCGCTCGCCGGCATGCTGACGGCCAGCCGGAACACCGCCCCGGTCGCGCCGGACCCGGGGCTGGACTGGACGGTGCTCGCGGTCGGCCTGGCGCTGCTCGCCGGCACCAGCGCCTACGGGCGGCGGGGCGGCGTCTTCGGCACCCTGCTGGCGGTCTGCCTGGTCACGGTCTTCTCCGCGTACGCGCAGGCGCGGGGCTGGACGGTGAGCCGGTGGGCGGTCGGCGCGGCGGCGCTCGGCGTCGGGCTGCTGGCCACCCGGCTGGTCGAGGCGTACGGGCGGCCGGCGACCGGCGCGGCGGCGGAACCGGTCCCCGCCGGGGACGGCCGGATCGGCGCGGGCTGGACGGCGCCCCCGGCGGACCCGGTCGGCGACTGGCCGCCCGCCGTGCCGAGGCGGTCCCCCGAGAGCCCGGTGGACCCGTGGAGCGATCCCGGCTGGGAGAGCGGCCCGCGCCGGTGGGACGCCGACGAGCGGTGAGCCGGCGCCGCGTCCACCGGGCCGGGAGTGATCTCGCCGGTTAGGCTCGGCGGCATGACCGACACACCATCGTCCTCCGCCGGCCCGTCGTTCGAGGAACTCGACGCGCTGTCCACCGAGGAGCTGCGGGAGCGGGCGTTCGCGGTCGCCCGGGAGCGCCACGACGTGCGCTTCTTCTGGTCCGTGCTGCGGCACCTGCCGAACGCGGACGAGGCCGCCGTCCTCGACGGCGCGCCCAACTCGGTCGGGCCGACGATCGACGAGGCCGCGGCGCTGTGGCGGGAGCTGACCGGGCACGGCTACGAGGAGTCGGCGCCACTGCTGCGGGCCGCGTTCATCGACTACCTGATGAAGCACCCGCGACAGTGACGGCGACCGCCGGCCCCGGGCAGGTTTGCCCGCCGTGGTCCGCCGGGAACTGAGCCGATCATGGCGCTCACCAACCCGTCACGCACCGGCGGTCGCTACGGGACGGCGGCGGGCACGGGCGCGCTCGCGGCGCTCCTCCTGGTCGCGGTCTGCGGCAGCCCGGCGTACGTCGGCTGGGCCGCCGGCACCGACCCGAACTCCGCCGGCGGCTGGTACCTGCAACTGCTCTCCTGGCCGGCGTGGCTCTTCAACGGCGACGGGGCGACCGGCAACCTGCTCGTGGCGAACCTGCGGGCCGTCCTGCTGGTCATCCTCGCGGCGCTCTTCCTCTACCTGCTGCCCACCTCGCAGGTGGCCAGGGTGCAGGGGTCGGGGACGCAGTTCTTCTCCGGCTGGGCCGCGTACGTCCTGGCCGGCGGCTTCGCCTCCCTGATCGCCGCCTTCCTCGGCCCGGAACCGTCGCTGCTCACGGCGATCCAGGCGGGCGGCGCCGGCGCGACCTACGGCTTCCTGTCCGGGTGGATCATCGGCGCGGCCAGCCTCGGCGGGCGCGCCTGACCGGGCTGTTGCCTCACCGCTCGGGCGCGCCCAGTTCGAGCAGCCGCGCCCGGCTGAGCACGCCGACGGGCCGGTCCCCGTCGGTCACCACGACCCGGTCCGCGGCCGAGGTCAGCAGCACCCCCAGCGCGTCGTACGCCGAGCCGCCGAGCGGGATCGTCGGCAGCTCGGCCACCCCGGTCTCCGGCAGCGGTTCGACGGCCTCGCCGGTGACCGGGGTGACCGCCAGCCGGCGGATGCCCCGGTCGGCGCCCACGAACTGCCGCACGAAGGGCGTGGCGGGCGCGCCGAGCACGGCGGCCGGGGTGTCGAACTGCTCCAGGCGCCCGCCCTCGGAGAGCACCGCGATCCGGTCGCCCAGCCGGACCGCCTCGTCCAGGTCGTGGGTGACCAGCACGATGGTCTTGCGCACCTCGGCCTGCAACCGGAGGAACTCCTCCTGCAACCGGGTCCGGGCGATCGGGTCGACGGCCGAGAACGGCTCGTCCATCAGCAGCACCACCGGGTCGGCGGCGAGGGCCCGGGCGACCCCGACCCGCTGCCGCTGACCGCCCGAGAGCTCGTGCGGGTAGCGGCGGCCGAACGTGGCCGGATCGAGCCCGACCAGTTCCAGCAGCTCGTCGACCCGGCTGCGGGTGCGCTGGCGGGGCCAGCCGAGCAGCCGGGGCACGGTGGCGACGTTGGCGCTGACCGTCTGGTGCGGAAAGAGCCCGACGTTCTGGATCACGTAGCCGATCCGGCGGCGCAGCCGGACCGGGTCGACCCGGGTGACGTCCTCGCCGCCGAGCAGGATCCGGCCGCCGGTCGGCTCGATGAGGCGGTTGACCATCCGGAGCACCGTGGACTTGCCGCAGCCCGACGGTCCGATCAGCACTGCCAGCTCGCCGGCCCTGATGTCCAGGCTCAGCTCGCGTACGGCCTCGGTGCCGTCCGGGTAGCGCTTGCGGATGCCCTCGAGCGTGATCGACGCCGCGCGCGGTTCGGCGGGGGTGGTGCCCTCCGGGGTAACGTCCACACATGTCCTTCCGCCTGAGCTACCGGGCCGACCCGGGTAACCCGTGGTTCTCCTGGCAGTACGTGCGGGACAACTCTGACACGATCCTCGCCGCCGTGCGTGAGCACACCTCGCTGACCGCTCGCGCGGTGCTGATCGCCGCCCTGATCGCGCTGCCGCTGGCGGTGGCCGCCTACTGGTACCGCTCGCTCGCCGGGCCGGTCCTGGCCCTCACCGGGGTGCTCTACACGGTGCCGTCGCTGGCGCTCTTCGCGTTCGTCGCCCCCTACCTGGGCATCGGCGCGGCGACGGCGCTCAGCGTGGTGGTCCTCTACGCGCTGCTGGTGATCGTCCGCAACGCCGTCGCCGGGCTCAACCAGGTGCCCCCCGAGGTCCGCGAGGCGGCCGAGGGGATGGGGTACGGCCGCTGGGGCCGGCTGTTCCGGGTCGAGTTGCCGCTGGCCCTGCCGGGCATCCTCACCGGGCTGCGGCTGGCGACCGTCTCCACGGTGGCCCTGGTGACCGTGGGTGTGGTGATCGGGCGCGGCGGCCTGGGGCAGCTCATCTTCGCCGGCTTCCAGAACAACTTCTACAAGGCGCAGATCATGACGGGGACGCTGCTCTGCGTCCTGCTCGCCCTGGTGCTCGACCTGGTCCTGGCGGGTGCGGGCCGGCTGCTGACGCCGTGGCTGAAGCGGGCCCGGTGAGCGCGAGGAACGTAGCGCAGCGGAGTCCCGCAGTCGCGAACGAAAGGTTGGCTCGGTGAATCCGGTCGAGGCGGCGCTGGTCTGGCTCAACGACCCGCTGAACTGGACGAACCCGGGCGGCGTCCTGGAACGGCTCGGCGAGCACCTGTCGATGTCGGCGGCGGCGGTGGCGCTCGGCTGCCTGGTCGCCTGGCCGATCGGGCTCTGGCTCGGGCACACCGGCCGGGGCGGCGGCCTGGTGGTGCTGGTGTCCAACGTGTCGCTCGCCATCCCCACGCTCGCCCTGCTCACCATCCTGCCGCTGACCTTCCTCGGTTTCGGCCGGCCGTCGGTGGTGGTCGCGCTGGCCGTCTTCGCCGTGCCGCCGCTGCTGGCCAACGCGTACACGGGGGTGCGGCAGGCCGATCCGGAGGCCCGGGACGCGGCGCGCGGGATGGGCTTCTCGGGGTGGCAGGTGCTGCGCCGCGTCGAGCTGCCGCTGGCGGTGCCCTACCTGGCGGCCGGGTTCCGCACGGCGGCGGTACAGGTGGTGGCGACCGCCGCGCTGGCGTCCTTCGTCAACGGCGGCGGCCTGGGCCAGATCATCCGGGCGGGCTTCGGCCTGGACATCGCCGCCGGCGGCGGCCAGATCATCGCCGGCGGCGTGCTGGTGGCCGGGCTCGCCATGCTGCTGGAACTGGTGCTGGCCCTGGTCGAGCGACTGGTCACGCCGCGCCCGCTGCGGGCGGGCCGGCGTCGGGCGCGTCGCCGGGCGGCGCAGGCGGTGGCCGGCGGCTGAGCGTCGTCCGCCCACCCCCGGCCTCCCGCGCCGGGCGGGTCGCGTGGCCGTACCCGGCCATCGACGCCCGGGACCGGAACGCCTGGACGCCACGAACCGGAACGCCTCGACGCCACGGACCGGAACATCCCGATGACGGGGTTGGCGCGGCTGACTTCCGGTGACGATCCGGTGACAAACCTCGCCTCGGGTTGTCGGTCCCGCGTGGAAGATGTTGGGGTGGGAAACCGGGCGGCCGCAACGCGAGCCGTCCGTGGGACACAGCGGGCGGCCGGACGGAGATCGCCCGTCGGACACGCGGCCGGCCCGGCAGGGTCGCGCCGGGACACGGAAGGCGGGCACTGATGCGCGCTCGTACACGCCTGGCCGTCGGTGCGGTGGGAGCCCTCGCCGCGGCGGGGCTGCTGACCGGCTGCGGTGACGCCGGCTCCTCCGGCACGGACGCCCCGGAGCAGGCGGCCTCGGGCGCCGGCTGCGCGCCGGTCGCCGGTGACCAGCTCGTCGTCCTCGACGACGACAAGAAGCTCCAGAACACCGACAACGTCATTCCGGCGGTCAACGCCGACGCGGCCAACCCGCAGTTGATCGCGGCGCTGGACAAGGTCTCGGCCGCGCTCGACACGCCGAAGCTGATCCAGCTGAACAAGGCCGTCGACGTGGACCGCAAGACGGCGCAGAAGGCGGCCGAGGAGTTCGCGGCGGCCAACGGCATCACGGCGGGCATCGCCAAGGGGCCCGGCGGGAAGATCGTGGTCGCGGCGGCCAACTTCACCGAGAACGAGATCCTGGCCGAGCTCTACAAGATCGCGTTGACCGCCGCGGGCTACGACGTCAAGGTGCAGCAGGTCGGCAACCGCGAGCTCTACGAGCCGGCCCTGGAGAAGGGCGAGATCCAGGTCGTCCCGGAGTACGCGGCGACCATGGCCGAGTTCCTCAACACCAAGGCCAACGGCAAGGACGCCCCGCCGGTGTCGTCGCCGGAGCTGGAGAAGACCGTCGCGGCGCTCAAGGCGGCCGGCGACAAGGCGGGCCTCGTATTCGGCACGCCCGCCGCCGCGCAGGACCAGAACGCCTTCGCCGTGACGAAGGCGTTCGCCGACAAGTACGGCGTCAGCACGCTCTCCGAGCTGGCCGCCAAGTGCTCGGGCCAGGCCACGGTGCTGGCCGGGCCGCCGGAGTGCCCGCAGCGGCCGAAGTGCCAGGCGGGGCTCGTCCAGGTCTACGACTTCAAGGCCGGCTCGTTCAGCTCGCTGGACCAGGGCGGCCCGCAGACCAAGAACGCGCTGAAGACCGGGGCCGCGAGCGTGGGCCTGGTGTTCTCCTCGGACGGCGCACTGGCCGTCGGCTGATGCCCGACCGGCCGCCGGTGGCCCCGTGCCACCGGCGGCCGACGGGCCGACGGGCGGGCGGCGCAGTCGGCCGGTCGACGGCGGGCGGGGCGATCGGCGGCGAAGATGCCGGATGCCCCGTTCACCCTTTCCTGGGCGGGGCAGCTCTCGGTAGGCTCCGGACCCATGCCAGCCCCGGTCGCCCCCGCCGACAAGCGCAGTCCGTCACTGCTCACCGTCCTCTTCTGGATCGGTGTCGCCCTGGCGCCGGTGGCGGCGTTGATCCTGCTCGTCGCCGACGGCAACGGCCCGCTGCGGTTCGCCGCCGTGCTGGCCATCCTGGCCGTCGTCCTGATCGGCCTGTCGATCGCGCTGCGCGCCGACGGCGCGGGCCCGGCCCGCACCGACGAGCTGCTGGACGAGATCGAGGAACTCCGCCGCGAGTTGCGCGGGGAGATCGTGGCCGCCGCTCAACGCGGCAACCAGGCGCTCGATCACGCCCAGCGGGCACAGGAAGAGGTCGCCGCGCTGCGTCGGCGGCTGGACGCGAGCAGCGTCGCGCTGGCCGGCGTCGACGCCCCGGCCGGCGCCGGCCGGGCCCGGGCGTCCGTCGACGAGGCGGTCGCCGGCCGCAGGCAGGTGCCGGATCAGGACGACGCGGCGTCCCGCCGGGGACGCGCGGACCGGCACGACGAGGAGCCCGCCGGCAGGCCGCAGCCGACTCCGCGTGCCGCCCGGGCCGTGCCCGGCCCGGCCGCCGGGTACGACACGGACGGGCCGGCAGCGGGCGCGGCCGGTGGGTACGGCCCGGTCCGGCCGGCCGCCGGCGGAACGGCCGGGGTGTACGGGGCGGCCCGGCCTGCGGAGCCGACGCGCCAGCCCTCGGCCCGTTCGCTCGGGGTGGTGCGGCACACCGAGACCGTGCACGTCACCACCCGGCACACCATCGTGGACGGCGCCGCGCCCGTCTCCGGTGAGCGAGGGGCCCGCTACGGCGGCGGGTACGCGGGACGCTGGTCGCCGGAGCAGGAGGAGGAGCGGCCGTGGCCGGGTGAGCCGGACGACCGTGCCGAGCCCGGCGAGCGGGAGTGGTCCGCCGAGCCCGGCGGCCGGCAGCGGTCCGGCGGGCGCGACGAGCGGGAGTGGCCGGGGCGGCACGACGAGCGCGGACAGCAGCGGGACGAACCGGGTCGGGGCGTCGCGGGGGCACCGGGCTGGGACGCGCCGGCCGAAGCGCGCGGGCGTGGCCGGGCGTACCCGCCGGACGAGGCGGGGGCGGAGAGCGGGGAGTACTGGTCGCAGTTGCGCGCCGGGGACCGGTGGGCCGCCGTGCGCGACGACGACCGGGGCCGGGAGTTGCGGGTCGGGGAGCGGCGTGCCGAGGTGCACGCGGACGCCACCGGCACCGAGTACCGGGTCGCGGACCGCTGGGCGTCGGTCCGGCGGGACGAGCCGCGCCGGGGTCCGGACCGGGCGGACGACGGGTGGCGCGGCGGCTGGCCGGAGCCGGACGGCGCCCCGGCCCTGCCGGCCGGCGGCGTGCCGGTGCCCGACGAGTGGCGTGCGCCCCGTCAGCGGGGACAACAGCCCGAGGCGCGGCACGACGCCGGTCAGCCCGAGGCGCACCGCACCCGTCGGGCGGAGCCCGAGCCGCAGCGGTACGGCCGGCGGCAGCAGGAGGAGCCCTACGGCTACCCGCCGCAGGACGACGAGCCCCGCCCGGGCGGAGCCCGCAACGCCGACCGCTGGCGCTGACCTCGACCGGCCGCCCCGACCGGCAGCCGCCGCGCCGCCCGCCGGGACCGGGCGGGCGTGGGCGGCCGGGTCACTTGTCGATGTCGCCGACCACGAAGAACATCGAGCCGAGGATGGCGATCAGGTCCGGCACCAGGCAGCCGGGGAGCAGGGTGGCCAGCGCCTGCACGTTCGCGTACGACGCGGTGCGCAGCTTCAGCCGCCACGGCGTCTTCTCGCCCCGGGAGACCAGGTAGTAGCCGTTGATGCCGAGCGGGTTCTCGGTCCAGGCGTAGGTGTGCCCCTCGGGGGCCTTGAGCACTTTCGGCAGCCGGGTGTTGACCGGCCCGGTGAGCCGGTCCACCCGGTCCAGGCACTGCTCGGCGAGGTCGAGTGAGGCGTACACCTGGTCGAGCAGCACCTCGAAGCGGGCGTGGCAGTCCCCGGCGGTCTTCGTCACGACCGGCACGTCCAGCTGGTCGTAGGCCAGGTAGGGCTCGTCGCGGCGCAGGTCCAGGTCGAGGCCGGAGGCCCGGGCGACGGGCCCGGACGCGCCGAACGCGGCGGCGTCCGCCGCGGAGAGCACTCCGACGCCGACCGTGCGGGCCAGGAAGATGTCGTTGCGCCGGATGAGGTTGTCCAGGTCCGGCATCCGCCGGCGGACCTCGGCGATGGCGGCCCGTGCCCGGCCGGTCCAGCCGGCGGGGATCTCCTCCTTGAGGCCGCCGACCCGGTTGAACATGTAGTGGATCCGGCCGCCGGAGACCTCCTCCATGACCGCCTGGATGGTCTCCCGCTCGCGGAACGCGTAGAACATCGGCGTGATCGCGCCGATCTCCAGCGGGTAGGAGCCGAGGAACATCAGGTGGTTGAGCACCCGGTTCAGCTCCGCGAGGGCCATCCGCAGCCAGGTGGCCCGCTCAGGCACCTCCATGCCCATCAGCCGCTCGACGGCGAGCACGACGCCCAGCTCGTTGGAGAAGGCCGAGAGCCAGTCGTGCCGGTTGGCCAGCACGATGATCTGCCGGTAGTCGCGGACCTCGAAGAGCTTCTCGGCGCCCCGGTGCATGTAGCCGACGATCGGCTCGCAGGCCACCACCCGCTCGCCGTCGAGCACCAGCCTGAGCCGGAGCACGCCGTGCGTGGAGGGGTGCTGCGGCCCGATGTTGAGCACCATGTCGGTGCCGAGCTGATCGCCGCCGGCCCCGGTGCCGACGGTCAGCTCGCGGAGGTCGCCGGCGTCCGTGGTCATGACCGTCATCGTGCCATGAACGGCCCGGGGTCGACGCCGACCGGTTGCCGCAGCCACCAGTGCCCGCCCAACCCGGCCGGGTCGGTCAGCTCGGCCACCGCCGACGCGGCGGCGAGCGCCCGCACGTACCCGGCCGGGTCGCTGGCGGCCAGGCTGAGCGGGGGGCGCCCGCCGTCGGCCCCGAGCGCCCGCAGCGCCTCCCGCTGCGACCCCAGGTCGTACGCGCACCGCGCGACCCGGGCGCCGGCGGAGGCGACCGAGTCGACGGCGACGTGCGCGGTGACGTCGCGGCTCCCGTCCGGCACCGGGGGCACCTGCCGCCCGCCCCGGTACCCGGTCAACGTCCCGTCCACGGGCCGGCCGTCCCGCAGGTGCCCGTAGTCCACGGCCAACGCCAGCCCCCGGTCGACGTGGCTCACGGCGTCCGCCCATGCCTCGTCGCGCGTCCGGCCGATCTCGGCTCTGACTGCTGTCAGGGGTTCCGGACGGTCGCTCCGGGCGATCAGGCTCGGTCCCTCCGCCGATCGGGCCGCCTGGAACCCCGACCCGGTCGGATCGGTCCCGTCGCTTCCGGCTGCCGGCACCGGCCACCACCGGGCCAGCCAGTCCGCGTCGGCGGGGTCGACCGGGGCACCGAGGGTCTCCGCGCCGGTGGCCGGGTCGACCAGCAGGTAACGCCAGCCCTCGGCGGTGTGCACCGTCACGTCGAGCGGCACGTTGTCCAGCCACTCGGTGGCCACCAGCAGCCCGGTGATCCCGTCGGGGATCTCGTCGAGCCAGTCGATCCCGTCGGGCAGGTCGGCCGGTCGGGGGGCCTTCTCGACCGCGGTGAGTCGTACCCGGGAGGCGAGTGGAACCGACGCGGAGGGCGCGGAACCGGCGGCCGACGGGTCGGCCGAGGCCGAGGGCCGGGCGGCGGCCGGGGGAGTCGGGTGGTAGAGCTCCCACATCCCGGCCGCGTCGTCGGCGTGGTCGACGGCAAGGACGTGGCCCCGCTGGTGGCCGGCAACACCGTCAACGGCCCGCTGGACTGCACCGGCAACTCCCCGGCACCGAC
>NZ_JBEZEV010000017.1:0-86398 GCF_040649055.1 Micromonospora sp. NPDC049060 | reverse complement strand
CGGACGTCCTCTTCGGCGCCGCCGCCGCGCTGGCGGTGGACCGGCTCTTCGCCGCGCACCTGCTGGACGCCTGGGCCGCCGGCCGCACCTCCCTGTGCCTGAGGGAACCGGCAGCGATCCACGCCGCAAGACCACGCCCGGCCGGTGGCGGGTGCTGGGTCACCCGGAGGGCATCCTGATCTACGAGGTGCGCTGCATCGTCGAGAGCCACGGCTGGACCGAGCCCGCCGCCGAGAGGTTCCACAACCTCATCCTCGGGCGATCGGGGGCCTACCGGCGGCGGCTCAACGGTCGTACGACCTTCTCGGACGCCACCTCCGTGCTGATGACCCGGCCCGGCGACGAGATGTCCGTGTCCCACCCGCTGGGCTGCGGCGACTCGTACACCTGCGTGCAGGTCGACCCGACGGTGCTGGCCGGACGCCCGGACGGGGCGCGCTGGCTGGAGACCGCCGGCTGGGAGGGCACCTCGGACGCGTCGCTCGACCTGGCACACCGGATGCTCATCGCGGAGTTCCGGCGGGGACTGGACCACTTCGAGATGACGGAGCGGCTGCACCGCTTCCTCGACGGGGTGCTCAGCCGTACCGGTGCCCGGGACGAGCCGGGGACGGACCTGGCACGCGCGGTCAGCCGGCGGCCCGCCACCCAGGTCGCCCACCGCCGCCTGGCCGACCGGGCCCGCGAGGTGCTCACCGCCGGCGACTACTCGCTCAGCCTCGACGAGGTGGCCCGCGAGGTGGGCGCCTCCCCGCACCACCTGAGCCGGGTGTTCCACCGGGTCACCGGCAGCAGCCTCACCGCCTACCGGAACCGGCTGCGGGTCCGGGCGGTGCTGGACACCCTCGCCGAGTCGGACGAGCGGCCGCTGCGCACGGTGGCGGCGGAACACGGCTTCGCCGACCAGGCCCACCTCACCCGGGTGGTCCGGGACCACGTCGGCCACCCCCCGGCCCACCTGCGCCGACTCCTCACCCAAACCCGACGGCCCTGACCCCGCCTTACTCCTTGACCCGCTGTCCCTGCGTTCGGGCCAGGTCGGGCGGCCGGGTCGGGCCGGTCGGTCGGGCCGGATCGTGGCGGGGTTTTGAGTCGGCGGTCAACCGAGCATCGATGTTCAAGACCCGGGCCGCCCGGCGGCCGAAGATGGAATCCGTCAGCCGGGATCGAGCCGCCGGATCGGCGGTCGCGGGGTGCGCGGACCTGTTCGGGGAGGCCCGCAGCTCCAACCGGCTGCGACCTCGGCGACGGCAAGGCGCCGTCGCCGCCCGCCGGTGGTGCCGTACACCCCCCTGTACGGCACTCCGGTGGGCACGGGGCGGCCCGTTCGAAGGATCTTGACGGGGATGGCCGGCCGTGATCGGCTGCGCTCATGGGCAACCAGTGGCGGGCACAGTTCGACGCAGAGGTCACCTTCGCCAACGGCGGCGGGCTGCGGACCGACGGGTTCCGTCTGGACATCCCCGGCCGCGACATCGCCGACGACGAACTGGCGGCGCTGTTCGTCCGGCACCTCGGGCTGCTGATGGTGGCCGAGGTACGCATCACCGGCCGGACGATCATCGAGGAGCCGCACAAGGGCGGCCGGGGTGTGGCCGCCGGGGCCGGCCCGGACGACGGTTCCCGGCGACGGCTGGTCGAGCTGAGCCACGTGGTCACCGACGGCATGACCACCCTGCCGGGCTGGCCGGCGCCACGGATCACCGAGTGGCTGACCCGGGAGGCGTCCCGCGCCAACTACGCCCCCGGCACCGAGTTCCAGGTGGGGCGCATCGACATGATCGCCAACACCGGCACGTACGTGGACACGCCCGCCCACCGCTTCGCCGACGGCGCCGACCTCGCTGGCACCCCGCTGGACCGCCTCGCCGACCTGCCCGGCCTCGTGGTCCGGGTACCGGCCGGCACCCGCGCGGTGGACCGGCTGCTGCTGGCGCCGTACGACGTCGCCGGGCACGCGGTGCTGCTGCACACGGGCTGGTCGGCGCACTTCGGCACGGACCGGTACGGCGCGCCGGAGGCGCCCTACCTCACCGGCGACGGCGCCCGGGCCCTGGTCGACGCGGGCGCCGCCCTGGTCGGTATCGACTCGATCAACATCGACGACATGAGCCCGGCTGCGGCCGGCGAGCGACCGGCGCACAGCACCCTGCTGGCCGCCGGCGTCCCGATCGTGGAGCACCTGACCGGGCTCGACGCGCTGCCTCCGACCGGCTTCCGGTTCACGGCCGCCCCACCGATGGTGGCCGGCATGGGCACCTTCCCGGTACGGGCCTTCGCGGTCCTCAATCCCACCTGATCGGCGACCGAGGGCCACGCCAACACCGCGAGATCAACCTTCGGGTCGGCGCGCGAGCTGGCCGTGACGGCAGGCTGCCGGGATGTCACGGGCACCGCGCGTCCCCAGAGAGTTGGCGTTCCTCCCGTTCTCCGGCAGTCGGGCCGTCGCCGCCGGCCTCGTCACGTGGCGGATGCTCCGCGGGCCGTCCTGGCGCCGGCTGCTGCCCGACATCTACGTCCACGTCGACGGCTACCGTGAGAACGACCACCGGATGTGGTGCGACGCCGTTGCCCTCACCCTGCCGACGGGGGCCGCCATCAGCGGTCTCAGCGCGGCATTCCTGTGGGGCGTGGACCTCCTCCCACGCGCGAGCCCGGTCTTCGTCACGCTTCCGGCGACGGCCCGTCGACGCTCCACTCGGCGTGTGTCGGTCGACCAACGGTCGTTCTCCGCGCGGGAGATCACCCGCTTCGCCGGTTTGCCGGTCACCACCGGCGTCCGCACGGCCTTCGACCTCGGGCGGCAGTCGGCCCGGACGGACGCGCTCGTGGCGGTGGACGCGCTGCTGCATCGGCGGGTGGTCAAGCTCCCGACGTTGGGCAGCTACCTGGACACGCACAACGGCTGGCCCGGCACCGCCCAACTGCGGGAGGTGCTCGCGCTGGCCGAGCCGCTGAGCGAGTCCCCGATGGAGACCCGGCTCCGGCTCGTCCTGCACGACGCCGGCCTGCCACCCCTGACCGCGCAGCACGACGTGTACGGCACCCATGCGCAGCGGGGACGCGTCTTCCTCCGCCGCGTCGACCTCGCCCACCCCCGGTGGCGAATCGCCACCGAGTACGAGGGTGACCACCACCGGGAACGCGCCCACTTCCAGCGGGACGTGGCTCGGCTCAACGCGCTCCGCGCGGCGGGCTGGTTGGTGTTGCGCTTCACGGCGGACGACGTACTGCGGCACCCCGCCCGGATTGTCCGGCTGGTGACCGACGCAATCCAGGAACGCCGGCCCGCCCAATGCTGATCAGGACGCCATGGACCTCAAACCGGCCAGATAACGTCCATGGCGTCCTGATCACCGGGGCGCCCGCACGCACGCGGCGGGCGGCGAGGGCGGCCGCACGTGAAGGCGGGGCGGGGGTGGGTCAGTAGCGGACCGAGATGTGTCGGGTGGTCGGGTCGATGCGGATCTCGCCGCCGTACGGGACGATCAGCTGCGGGTCGGTGTGGCCGAGGTCGACGTCGAAGACCACCACCGCGTCGGGGCAATAGGCGGCCAGCGCCCGGGTGACCGCCTCCCGCTGCGCCGCCGCCCAGTCCCGCCGCTCGTCGGGGGTGTGCTGCCGGGTGAAGTCCCACGCCTTCGGCCGGCCGACGAGGACCGCCGGGAAGCCGGCGAGCAGACCGCGCTCCCCCATGTTGCGCAGGATCCGGAACACCTCGGTGGCCGAGGGGAGTTCCTCGGAGGTCTCGACCATCAGCACCGACCCGGCGAGTTCCCCGGCGTCAGGGACCCGGTCGGCGGCCAGCAGCCAGTGCAGGATCTCCAGGTTGCCGCCCCAGGTGCGCCCCTCGACGACCGTCGACGGCCCCTGCCAGCGCCAGCCCTCGCCCGGGAGCATCTCCGGCTCGTCGGCCAGCGTCGCCGGGTCCTGCCAGTCGTTCGGCCGGTCGCCCCATTCAGGCGCGGGCGTGAGGTCGTACCAGCCGGAGGTGAAGAGGGCCGCGCGCAGCGAGTCGAAGGTCAGCGGGTGCGGGCTGCCCGGCCGACCGAGGTGCACGAGCACCGACCCGCCGTGGTACGACACGACGCCCAGCCGGTACAGGTGGTTGAGGACGTTGGTGTTGTCGGAGTAGCCGAAGTACGGCTTCGGGTTGGCCCGCAGCACGGCGTCGTCCAGGTGCGGGGTGACCGTGATCAGGTCGTCCCCGCCCACCGTGGCGAGCACGGCGGCGATCGTCGGGTCGGCGAAGGCGGCGGTCAGGTCCCGGGCCCGGTCGCGCGGGTCGGCGCCGAGTACCCGGGTGGTCGGGTACTCCACCGGCTCCAGGCCGAACTCCTCGCGCAGCCGGCGCAGCCCCAACTCGTACACGTGGGGGAAGAGGGCCGGCAGGCCGGCGGACGGCGAGACGACCGCGACCCGGTCTCCCGGTCGTGGCTTGGGGGGATAGCTCGACGACGTCATGATCGGACGCTACCGACCGGCTCCAGCGGTTTTCCGCTGGTCCGCCCCGCCGGGACGCTGGCGGACGGCCTCTAGGCTGGCCCCGCCGAAGTTGATCGAGCATTCGGAGGCCCCGTGAGCACCCCCGCCGGACATCCGCCGCAGCCCTTCCACCACGGCCCACCGCACGGCGGCCCGTGGGGAGGCCCCGTGCCGCCGCCGGTGACCAGGCGCATCCCGGAGGACCAGCCCTTCGTGGTACGCCCCAACGTCGCGAAACGCGGCCTGCTGATGACGGGGGTGGTGCTGCTCCTCATCCTCCCGATCGCCTGCTGCGCCGGTCTCGGCATGGCGAACTCGTCCGATCCGCAGCTGCGCTCCCAGTCCGTGGTCGCGATCCTCGGCGTGGTGGGCTGCCTGCTGGCCCTGGTCGCCCTGCCGCTGGGGATCCAGCTCTGGCTGATCGGTTCCGGCGGCCCGGTGCTGGCACTCGGCCCCGCCGGGCTCTGGATCCGCACCCGGCCGACCCGGGGCCAGGCGATCTGGCTGCCGTGGGAGGGCGTCGCGCGGATCTCCCGGCGCCGGTGGAGCCTGGAGAAGATGCTGGTGGTCACGCCACGCGATGCGCGGGCGCTCCAGCACCTCGGGGCGTTCACGGCGCTCGACAGCGCGGCCCTGAGCGCCTTCTACGGCTCGGGGCTGGTCGCCACGCTCAACTTCGCGGACCGGTCCGAGGCGGAGATCATGGCGGCGGTCGCCCACTACAGCGCAGGCCGCTGCCAGCTCACCTGATCGACGCGGCGCCGGCAGCCCCGGCCCGGCCGGGAAACCCCACATACCGGGCACGAGCCGCCCTAGGCTGGCGGCGTGGACCAGGAGATGCGCGACGAGCTGCCGCGTACCGCCGCGCTGCTGCTCGGCACCCTGGTGCTCGCCACCGCGTTCATCACCGCGTACGTCGGCGCGCTGCACCGTCCCACGCCCCGCGACGTGCCGGTCGGGGTGGTGCGCGGCGACCAGAAGGCACAGGCCGTCCTCGCCGCCGTACGCAACCAGAGCGGCACCCTCGACGCCGTCGAGTACGCCGACCCGCGGGCCGCCGACGACGGCCTGCTCACCCGCGAGGTGTACGGGGTGCTCGCCACCGGCGCCGAGGGCGGACTGGTGCTGACCACCGCGAGCGCCGCCGCGCCGGCCGCTACCGACGTCGTCGTCCGGGTCCTCGACACCGCCGCCCGGCAGGCGGAGATGCCGCTGCGGGTCACCGACGAGGTGCCGGTGGCCGCGACCGATCCGCGCGGGCTCGTGCCGTTCTACCTGGCCGTCGGGTACGTGCTGGGCGGTTACCTCGCCGCCACCGTGCTCGGCCTGGGCAACGGCACCGCCCCGCGCAGCCTGCGCCGCGCCGGGCTGCGGATCGCCGCGCTGGCCGTCTACAGCCTGGTGCTCGGGGCCGCCGGCGCGATCGTGGTGGGACCCGTCCTGGACGTCTGGGACCACGACCTGGTCGGGGTCGCCGCGAGCGGGGCGCTGGCGGTCCTCGCGGCGGCGATGATCGCCTCGGCGGTGCAGGGCTGGCTGGGGCTGTTCGGCACCGGGCTGGTGATCCTGCTGCTGGTCGTGCTCGGCAACCCCGGCTCCGGCGGCATCTACGCCCCCGAGTTCCTGCCGACCTGGCTGCGCGGCATGCACCGGTGGAACGTGCCGGGGCTCGCCACCGACCTGCTCAAGTCCGTCGTCTACTTCGACCGCCGGTCGACCGGCTGGCCGATCGCCGGGCTCACCATCTGGACGGCGCTGGGCGTGGCGGGTGTGCTCAGCGCCACCCCGTTCCAGGCCCGCCGTCGCGCCGGTCGACGCCCCGCACCCGGCCCCACCAGCACAGATGCGCCCGGCGCCGGCTGAGATGTCAGGAAGGGCCCCTTCCTCTACCGCAGACGATTGCAAGGGTCCCCTCCTTCCCGGCGGGGGACGCGGATACGATCCAGGGAGTCGGACAGCGCTGTCCTTCGTACTCGCGTAAGGAGCGCATCGTGACCGACCAGCACGACCACGACGGCCCCGACGCCGCCCTGCGGGCCGACATCCGCCGCCTCGGCACCCTGCTCGGGCAGACCCTCGCCCGCCAGGAGGGCCGGCCGCTGCTCGACCTCGTCGAGGAGATCCGCGCCCAGGTGCGCTCGGACGCCCCCACCGCCGCGCAGCGGCTCGCCGGCCTGGACGTCACCACCGGCACCAAGCTGGCCCGCGCCTTCTCCACCTACTTCCACCTGGCCAACATCACCGAGCAGGTGCACCGGGCCCGGGAGCTGCGGCGCCGCCGGGCGGTGCAGGGCGGCTGGCTGGACCAGGCGGCCAAGATGATCGCCGAGCGCGGGGTGCCGGCCGAGGAGATCGCCGCGGCGGCCCGGCGGCTGGCGGTACGGCCCGTCTTCACCGCCCACCCGACCGAGGCGGCCCGCCGGTCGATCCTGTCCAAGCTGCGCGCCATCGCCGACGAGCTGGACACCGAGACCGCGAACGCGATCCTCTACGGCGCCAGCGACGAGGGCCCGGCCAACCGCCGCCTCGCCGAACTGCTCGACCTGATGTGGCAGACCGACGAGCTGCGGCTGGACCGGCCGGACCCGACCGACGAGGCCCGCAACGCCATCTACTACCTGCGCGACCTGTACGCCGAGGCCGCCCCGCAGGTCCTCGACGACCTCGCCGACACGCTGCGCACCCTCGGCGTGGAGACCTCCCCGACCGCCCGGCCGCTGTCCTTCGGCACCTGGATCGGCGGCGACCGCGACGGCAACCCGTTCGTCACGCCGGCGGTGACCCGCGAGGTGCTGACGATCCAGCACGAGCACGGCATCGCGGCCACCGAGAAGGCGATGGACCACCTGATCGACGAGGTGTCCGTGTCCCGGCGGCTGCGCGGGGTGTCGCTCGACCTCTCCGCGAGCCTCGCCACCGACCTGGACGCGCTGCCCGAGGTGGCGGCCCGGTTCCGCCGGGTCAACGCCGAGGAGCCCTACCGGCTCAAGGCCCGCTGCGTGAAGGCGAAGCTGGCCAACACCCGGCAGCGGCTGCGCCAGGGCACCGCGCACGTGCCCGGGCGGGACTACCGCGGCTCCGCCGAGCTGGTCGCCGACCTGGAGCTGCTGCGCGCCTCGCTGGCCCGCAACGCCGGCCAGCTCACCGCCGTGGGCCGGCTCGCCTCGACCATCCGTACGGTCTCCGCGTTCGGGCTGCACCTGGCGACCATGGACGTCCGGGAGCACGCCGAGGCGCACCACGCGGTGCTCGCCCAGCTCTACGCGGCCGTCGGCGAGGTCTCCGACTACCCGTCGCTGAGCCGGCAGGAACGCACGAAGCTGCTCGCCGACGAGCTGACCGGTCGCCGGCCGCTCTCCACGCTGGACACCCCGCTGACCGAGGCGACCCGCAAGACGTTCGACGTGTTCGGCACCATCCGCGAGGCGCAGGACCGGTTCGGCAACGAGGTCATCGAGTCGTACATCGTCTCGATGACGCTCGGCGTGGACGACGTGCTCGCCGCCGTGGTGCTGGCGCGCGAGGCCGGCCTGATCGACGTGCACAGCGGCCGGTCCCGGATCGGCTTCGTGCCGCTGCTGGAGACCCCGGCCGAGCTGAACACGGGCGGCGAACTGCTCGACGAGCTGCTC
The DNA here is from genome assembly GCF_040649055.1 of Micromonospora sp. NPDC049060. Taxonomy (NCBI): domain Bacteria; kingdom Bacillati; phylum Actinomycetota; class Actinomycetes; order Micromonosporales; family Micromonosporaceae; genus Micromonospora; species Micromonospora sp. NPDC049060. Next base: position 78,281 of record NZ_JBEZEV010000017.1, on the reverse strand, counting down.
TCGCTGCCGGCGTACCGGGCCCTGGTGGCGGCGCGGGGCGACGTGCAGGAGGTGATGCTGGGCTACTCCGACTCCAACAAGGAGGCCGGCATCACCACCAGCCAGTGGTCCATCCACCGGGCCCAGCGCGCGCTGCGCGACGTGGCGGCCCGGCACGGCGTACACCTGCGGCTCTTCCACGGCCGCGGCGGCACGGTGGGTCGCGGCGGCGGGCCCACGCACGAGGCGATCCTGGCCCAGCCGTACGGCACGCTGGACGGCGCGATCAAGGTCACCGAGCAGGGCGAGGTCATCTCCGACAAGTACTCGCTGCCGTCGCTGGCGCGGGAGAACCTGGAGCTGACCCTGGCCGCGGTGCTCCAGGCCACCCTGCTGCACACCGCGCCCCGGCAGCCCGCCGAGATGCTGGAACGCTGGGACGCCACCATGGAGCTGGTCTCCGACTCGGCCTTCCGGTCGTACCGGTCGCTGGTCGAGGACCCGGACCTGCCCGCGTACTTCTGGGCGTCGACGCCGACGGAGCTGCTCGGCGCGCTGAACATCGGCTCCCGGCCGGCGAAGCGGCCGAACACCGGGGCCGGGCTCGCCGGGCTGCGCGCCATCCCGTGGGTGTTCGGCTGGACCCAGACCCGGCAGATCGTGCCCGGCTGGTTCGGGGTCGGCTCCGGGCTGGCCGCGGCCCGCGAGGCGGGAATGGAGGACGTGCTGGCCGAGATGCACCGCAACTGGCACTTCTTCCGCACGTTCCTGTCGAACGTCGAGATGATGCTCACCAAGACCGACCTGAGCATCGCCCGCCGGTACGTCGAGACGCTGGTGCCGAAGAAGCTGCACCCGATCTTCCACAAGATCGAGCAGGAGTACGAGCTGACCAAGCAGGAGGTGCTGGCGGTGACCTCCTCGCCGGCCCTGCTGGAGAACTCCCCGGTGCTCCAGCGCACCCTGGCCGTCCGCGACACGTACCTGGAGCCGCTGCACCACCTCCAGGTGGCCCTGCTGCGCCAGTACCGGGAGTCCGGGGCGGCGGGCCGGGCGGTGGCCACGGCGCCGGGCGGCCGGCGTGCGCCGAGCGACGGTACGGCGCTGGAGCGGGCGCTGCTGACCACGGTCAACGGCATCGCCGCCGGCATGCGCAACACGGGCTGAGCAGCGAGGAGGGGCACCTTTCCGCGCTTCCCGCAGCGGAGGGGTGCCCTTCCTCTACGGCGCCGCCGAGCCGGCCAGCGCCACCGATGCCGGTCGTGCCGCCCGTGCCGCCGGCGCCGGTGTCGGCCGTGCCGCCGGCACCGGTGGCGCCGTCAGTGCTGGTCGTGCTGTCAGTGTCGGTCGTGCCGTCGGCGTCGGCCCTACCAGTCGCCGCCGCCGAAGTCACCGCCGCCGAAGTCGCCGCCCCCGAAATCTCCGCCGCCGCCAAAGTCACCGCCGCCGCCGAAGTCACCGCCCTGCTCGCCGAATCCGGTGCCGTCGCCGAAGCCCTCCTGGTAGCCGGCCTCGTAGCCGTACCCGGGGTCGCCGAAGCCGGGCGAGAAGAGCGCGTCGGCGATCAGCACGCCGCCGAGGACACCCGCGCCGGCGCCCAGTGCGGTCTTCCACCACGGGGTGGAGTACCAGCCCGCCGGCACCGGCCGGCCCTGGTAGCGCCCGCCCGGGTAGTAGTACGGGGTGTCGCGGCCGGGCTGCGGGCCGGCCTTGAAGGTCTGCCCCTGCACGTCGACCTGACGCTCCCGGGTGAGCTGCCCGGCGCCCTGCGCGGCGGCCAGCGGGGGCAGCTCGGGGCCGGGGTCGATGCCGAGCGCCACCCGGGCCGCCCGGGCGTAGGTCAGCCCCTCCAGCGCGGTCTCCCGGGCCAGGCGGTACTGCTCGACGCTGCGGGCCTGCTCCAACTGGCTGCCGGCCGCGTTGTAACGCTCCCCGGCGTCGACCAGCGCCTGACGCACGGCCGGGTGGTCGCCGTGCAGGTTCATCACCTGGCCGCCGAGCCGCTCGTACCAGCGCTGGGCGTCGGCCCGCGCGTCGGCGAGGCGGCGCTCCGCGCGGGCGGCGCTCTCCCGACGCCACCAGACGACCGCACCCACCAGCAGCACCACGAGGATGAGCAGCGGCAGATATCTCATGTCTGCGACGTTACCCAGGCCAGGCCAGCGCCACGCCTCCGATCGACGCAGCTCGGCGGCGCGGATCGGAGGCAGAGCCGAGGAGGCCCGGGCCAGGCCGAGCCGGGCCTAGCCGGGCGAGGGCAGGGCCGAGCCGGGCCCAGCCGGGCGAGGGCAGCGGCGGGCCGGGCAGCGGCAGGCAGGGGCAGGCCGGGCTAGTGTCGCCGGCCGAGGTTCCACACGACGGCGTGCACATCACCGCCGGTGGCGGCCAGCTGGCCGGCGACGAGCCCACGGTCGTTGACGAAGCCCACCCGGCCGCCGGAGCGGCCGAGATCCAGCGGGCCGAGGTCGACGCTGCGGCCCCGCGCCCAGGCCACGCCGTGTTTCGCGCCGCTGGCGACGGTCGCCTCGCCGACCACGGTGCCGGCGCCGTTGATCGCCATGGCCTGGCTGTAGGAGCCGCCGAGGGTGCCCAGATCGGTGACGACGCCGTGGTGCCACCGCACGGCGCGCATGTCTGTCGGGGTCTGCGCGCTGCCGGCGACCTGCCCGCGCCCGTTGACGCCCACCGGGTAGCTGTCGGTGCCGAGGTCGGTGAAGACACCTTCGTACCACAGGAAGGCGTGCCATCCGGAGCCGTCGACCCGCATGGTGCCGACGACCTGGCCCCGGTCGTTGATGCCGGTGGCCATGCTTGTCGCGCTGGCTGGCGGCGTCAGCCGGACCAGCCTGCCGTCGCGCCACAGCGCCGCCTCGGTGCTGGACCCGTCCGCGCTGTTGGTGAAGCCGACGACGTCGCCGCGATCGTTGATCGCCGCCGCGAGGGTGTCGCCACCGCGACCGGGCAGGTCCGTGCTGATCCCGTTGCGCCAGCGGAACGCCCGGCCGTACTGGCCGCTGTCGTCGGTGTGTCTCGTGCCGATCACCTCGCCGCGCTCGTTGACGCCGACGGCCGAGGACGGCCCGTGGACGGCGGAGAGGTCGGTCATGACGCCGTCGCGCCACCGGAACGGCCTGGTCCGCCCGTCGGCCAGGACGGTGGTGCCGACCACCACGCCCCGCTCGTTGACGGCGGCGCCGTGGCTGTCCGTGCCCAGCGTGCCGAGGTCGGTCAGGGTCCCGTCCCGCCACACGAACGCGTGGATGCGGCCGTCGGCGGTCTGGCTGTCGCCGAGGACCAGCCCGGAGTCGGTGAGCCCGACGGGGACGCTCCAGTCGCCGCCCAGCGTCCCGAGGTCCCGCCAGCCGACGGCACCGCCGGGCGGTGCGGCGACCACCGCGACCGGCGCGGCCAGGCCGGCGAGGAGGACTCCCGCCGCTGTGGCGACGAGTGTCCGTACGGGACGCAACCGATCAGCCATGTCGTCTCCCTCCGAGGTCCTGTCGTCACTCTGGGCCATGTCGCCGCTTCCTGTCTGCCCGGAACGGCCCCACCCCGCCACGCCACTCGGCACGATCGGCCACAACGTCCATCCGCGACAAAGGCGACGGGTGCGACGAGAGCGGCACGGCGGCGCGTGGCGCGCCGGTCTGGCAAGCTCCGGGGGTGGACTTCTCGACGCTGGCCGTGGTGATCGTCTGCCTCTGCGCCGGGGGCGCGGCGGGCTGGTACGCCGCCCGGACCCGCTCGGCGACCGAGATCGCCCGGCTGGACGCCACGCTGCGGGCCACCCGGGAGGGCGAGGGGCGGCTCGAACAGTCCATGCGGGCGCTGAGCTACGAGGCCACCGCGCAGTCCCAGGAGGCGGTGGCCCGCGCCGTCGCGCCGCTGCACGACACGCTGCGCCGCTACGAACAGCGCGTCGCCGAGCTGGAGCACGACCGGATCGACGCGTACGCCGAACTGCGCGAGCAGGTCCGCGCGATGAGCACGGTCTCGGGCGAGCTGCGTACCGAGACGAAGCAGCTGGTGGCGGCGCTGCGGGCACCCCAGGTGCGGGGCCGCTGGGGCGAGCACCAGTTGCGCCGGATCGTCGAGGCGGCCGGCATGCTGGAGCACTGCGACTTCTCCGAGCAGGTCACCGCCGCCACCGACCACCAGGGGGTCCGTCCCGACCTGGTGGTCCGGCTGCACGGCGGCCGGTCGGTGGTGGTGGACGCCAAGGCGCCGTTCGACGCCTACCTGACGGCGATGGAGGCCCGCGACGAGCGGGGCCGCGACACGCACCTCGACGCGCACGCCAAGCACCTGCGCGGACACGTGGACGCGCTGGCCGCCAAGACCTACTGGGCCGCGTTCGACAGCACGCCGGAGTTCGTGGTGCTCTTCGTGCCGGCCGACCCGTTCCTCGACGTCGCACTGCAACGCGACCCGACGCTGCTGGAGCACGCGTTCGCCCGCAACGTGGTGCTGGCGACCCCGGCCACCCTGGTCGCGCTGCTGCGTACGGTCGCCTACTCGTGGCGGCAGGAGGCGCTGGCGCGCAACGCGGTCGCGGTGCACTCGCTGGCCCGGGAGCTCTACGGGCGACTGTCGACCCTGGGTGAGCACGTCGGCAAGCTCGGCTCGTCGCTCGGCGGCGCGGTGACCGCGTACAACCGGGCCGTGGGGTCGTTGGAGGCGCGCGTGCTGGTCAGCGCCCGCAAGCTTGCCGAGCTGGGGGTCTCCGACCAGGAGCTGGCCGCGCCCGCGCAGGTCGAGCTGGCGCCCCGTCAGCCGCAGGCCCCGGAACTGCTCGGAAACGCCGAGGCCGGGGCGCCGACCGGTCGGTCGGCACTGGACTGACGGCCGATACCTATCATCGCCGATGTGACAATGGACGCCCACCCATGTCACGAAGTGGTCACAACGAACTCCACGGTAGTGACAGTGACCAGCGGCAGCGCGAAGGATTCGCCTCACGCGTGCCCTGCATCTGAGGGCCCTGTTCTCTGGAGGAAAGAGAACGTGAGCAAACCCCGAAACCTGAGCCGGCGGACCTCCGCCGCGCTCTTCGCGTCGGTCGTGGCGGCCAGCGCGGTGACGGTGGCCGGTGGTGCCGCCACCGCAAGCGCCGCGCCGACCGCCGCACCCGACGCGTCCCAGGCCACCCCTGTGGAGGCGCTGGGCTCGCACGACGCCAAGCTGCTCGCCGAGGCTGAGGCGAAGAAGGCCCCGACCGTCACCCTGATCGTGGCCACCAAGAAGGGCGAGGCGAAGGACGTCGCCGCCGACCTCAAGAACCTGGGCGCGGCCGTCACCGAGCGGTACGACAGCATCGGCTACGTCCTGGCCAAGGTCCCCACCTCCAAGGTGGTCAAGGCGGCCACGCTGCCCGGCGTCTCCGCCGTCGACCTCGACGAGACCATCCAGCTGCCCGACCCGACGCCCGAGGTCGCCCCCTCCGGCAAGAAGGCGGCGAAGCAGGCCACGACGCTGACCGGCCCCGGGGCCGACACCCCGGCCGCCAACCCCTACATGCCGACCAACGAGATCGGCGCGGTCGACTTCGTCGCCAAGAACCCCCAGTGGGACGGCCGCGGCGTCACGATCGGCATCATGGACTCCGGTGTGGACCTCGGTCACCCGGCGCTGCAGAAGACCACCACGGGTGAGCGGAAGATCGTCGACTGGGTGACCGCGACGGACCCGTTCGAGGACGCCACCTGGCGCCCGATGCTCACCGAGGTGACCGGTCCGACGTTCACCTCCGGCGGCGCGACCTGGACGGCCCCGGCGGGCACCTACCGGTTCAACCGGTTCGCCGAGTCGATCACGGCTGCCAGCGACCCGGCCGGTGACGTCAACCGCGACGGGGACCGGACCGACACGTTCGGCATCCTCTACGACCCGGCCACCCACAACATCTGGGTGGACGTCAACCAGAACAACGACTTCACCGACGACGCCATGATGCGGCCGTACAAGGAGAAGTTCGACGTCGGACACTTCGGCACCGACAACGCGGCCACCCCGGTGGTCGAGCGGATCCCGTTCGTGGTCGAGTACCGCGAGGACGTGGACACCACCCCCGTCGGCGGTCCCGGCCTGGTGGACTACGTCAACATCGGCATCGTCGAGAGCACCCACGGCACGCACGTCGCCGGCATCACCGCCGCCAACGACATGCTCGGCAACGGCGCCTTCGACGGTGCCGCGCCCGGCGCCAAGCTCGTCTCGGCCCGCGCCTGCTCGTGGGGCGGCGGCTGCACCTACGCCGCCCTCACCACCGGCATGGCCGACCTGGTGATCAACCGCAAGGTCGACGTGGTCAACATGTCGATCGGCGGTCTGCCGGCGCTGAACGACGGCAACAACGCCCGCGCCGAGCTGTACAACAACCTGATCACCACCTACGGCGTGCAGATGTTCATCTCGGCCGGCAACTCCGGCCCGGGCCTGAACACCATCGGCGACCCGTCGGTGGCCGCCAACGTGGTCAGCGTCGCGGCGAGCATCAGCAAGGACACCTGGCTGGCCAACTACGGCTCCGCGGTGAAGAAGAAGAACGCGCTGTTCAACTTCTCCTCCCGCGGCCCGCGCGAGGACGGCGGCGTCAAGCCGAACATCGCCGCCCCCGGCTCGGCCATCTCCACCGCCCCGACCTGGCAGGCCGGCAACGCGGTCCCCGAGGCCGGCTACGCGCTGCCCCCGGGCTACGCGATGCTGAACGGCACCTCGATGGCCTCCCCGCAGGCCGCCGGCGCCGCCGCGCTGCTGCTGTCGGCCGCCAAGGCGACCGACAACGGCGTCACCCCGGCCGCGCTGCGCCGGGCGATCTACACCTCGGCCAAGCCGATCAAGGACGTCCCGACGTACGCCCAGGGCTACGGCATGTTCAACGTGCCGGGCGCGTGGAAGCTGCTGCGCAAGGGCGTGGAGACGCGCTCCTACACCTCCGAGGCCCCGGTCTGCACCGTCCTGTCCGGTCAGCTGGGCACCCCGAACCTGGGCACCGGCCTCTACAACCGTTGCGCCTCCACCGAGGGTGGGCAGCGGATCGGCCAGTCGAAGAGCTACCAGGTCAAGCTGACCCGCACCAGCGGGCCGGCCGGCACCGTGAAGCACAACGTGGGTCTGCGCGGCAACGACGGCACCTTCACGGCGCCGAAGACCGTCTCGCTCCCGCTGAACAAGACCGTCACCGTCCCGGTCACCGCCAAGCCCGCCACCGCCGGCGCGCACGGCGCGATCATGACGATCGACGACCCGGCCACCTCGGTCGTCGACTTCGAGGTCTCCACCGTCGTCGTGGCCTCGAACGACGTGAAGAAGCCGAACTTCTCCTTCTCGGCCGAGGGCTCGGTCGACCGGAACGGCTTCACGTCGTACTTCGTGACGGTTCCGCCGGGCACGGGCGCCCTCCAGGTGAACCTCTCCGGCATCGCCACCGGTTCGCAGACCCGGTTCATCGCGTTCAACCCGTACGGCGTACCGGTGGAGAGCACCTCCAGCCTCGCCTGCTACACCAACTTCTCCGACGCCAACGCCTGCAAGCCGCAGGAGCGCGACTACCAGAACCCGATCGCCGGGGTCTGGGAGATCGAGGTGGAGTCCCGTCGGACCTCGCCGTCGCTGAACAACCCGTTCCAGCTCACGGCGCGGGTGCAGGGTGTCGCGGTCGAGCCGGCCGTGGTCGAGCTGCCGTCGGTCACCGCCGGTGCGGCGACCCCGGTGACCTGGTCGCTGACCAACACCTTCGGCCCGGTCGCGGTGACCGGTCAGGGCGGCCCGCTCTCCAGCGTCCACGCTGAGCGGCCCACCATCGTCGAGGGCGCGTCGCAGGAGTACACCGTGGAGGTGCCGGCGGGCGCGACCCGCTTCACCGCCCGGATCGGCAACCCGGCCAGCGCCGCGGCCGACCTCGACCTCTACGTCTTCCGCGGTACCGCGGAGGTCGGTCGGGCCGCCGACGGCGACTCCGAGGAGGCCGTGACCATCAACAACCCGCCGGCGGGCACCTACCGGGTGGTCGTCGAGGGTTACGCGGTGGACGGGGCCGGTGGCAGCACCGCCTACGACTACCGGGACTCGTTCTCCGCGGCGGCGCTGGGCAGCCTCTCGGCGCCCGCCACCCCGCTCAACCTGGCCCACGGCGCCACCGCCACCCTCACCGGTACGGTGACCGCCCAGTCCACCCCGGTCGCCGGTCGGGCGCTCTTCGGTGAGCTGTCCGTGGTGACCACCGAGGGCGCGGTCGTCGGCCGCGGTGCCGTCTCCATCGGCGCCGTGAACTGACCCGTCCCGCACCGGAACACCGGAGCCCGTCCCCACCCGGGGGCGGGCTCCGCCCGTTACGGTGAACTCCGCCGCGACGCGGGGTGCTCGGGCCGCCCGACCCAGCACGGACGGACGCGCTCGCCACGTCCGTCGCGACGCAGGGGGCTCAGCCCGCCCGACGCCGCCACGGACGGACGCGCTCGCCCCTGGTGGGCAGGCGCACCCACGTGTGGCGGACGGCCGTCCGCCCAGCCCCGGCGGGCGGTGCCGCTCAGCCCCGGCGGGCGGTCTCGACCAGGAAGGGCGTGCCCTGCTGGCAGGTCGTGAGCAGGTCGCGCTGGACCCGGCCGGTGACCGTGACCTTGGCGCCCGGCTTCAGCAGGTCACGCGGGCCGCCGATCAGCAGGTAGTTGTCGAGCAGCAGGCAGTTGGGCTCCACCCCGGAGGTGACGGTCCCGGTCAGGGTGGTGCCGCCGGCCGGCGGCGTCTTCGTCGGCCCGCCGCTGGGCCTCGTGGGCGGGGGCAGGGCCGGCCCCGTCGGGTCCACCGGGTCGCCAGGGGTCGGCGGGACCACGGAGCTGCTCGGATCAGGGCTGGGCGGGCTGGTCACCGGCTGCGCTCCCGTCGGGGTCGGGGTGGGGGTGTCGCCGGTACCGTCCTGCCCGCCGCAGGCGCTCAGCGCCACGCAGACGGCCAGCGCGGAGACGGCGAGCCGAAGAGTCCTCATACCCTGGTCTGACGCAGCGGGACCGCCCACCGTTCCCGCCGGTCAGCCACGGGCCGCGGCGGCGGCCTTCATGTCCCGCTTGAGCTCCTGCGGCAGCGAGAAGGTCAACCGCTCGTTGGCGGTCACCACCTCGTCGACGTCGGTGAAGCCACGCGCGGCGAGGTGGGCGAGGACCTCCTGGACGAGCTGGTCGGGAACGCTGGCGCCCGAGGTCAGGCCGACCGTGCGCGCGCCCTCCAGCCACGCGTCGTCGATCTCGTGCGCGAAGTCGACGAGGTGCCCGGCGCGCGCCCCGGCGTCCAGGGCGACCTCGACGAGGCGTACGGAGTTGGAGGAGTTGGCCGAGCCGACGACGATCATCACGTCGCACTCGGGCGCGATCTCCTTGACCACGTGCTGCCGGTTGGAGGTGGCGTAGCAGATGTCGTCGCTGGGCGGCGACTGGAGCATGGGCAGCCGCTTCTTGAGCCGGGCCACCGTCTCCAGCGTCTCGTCGACCGAGAGGGTGGTCTGGGAGAGCCAGACGACCTTGTTCGGGTCGCGGACGGTGATCCGGTCGGCGTCCTCCGGGCCGTCCACGAGCTGGATGTGCTCGGGGGCCTCGCCGGAGGTGCCGATGACCTCCTCGTGCCCCTCGTGGCCGATGAGCAGGATGTCGTAGTCCTCGGCGGCGAACCGCTTCGCCTCCTGGTGCACCTTGGTGACCAGCGGGCAGGTCGCGTCGATCGCCCGCAGCGAGCGGGTCCGGGCCTGCTCGTAGACCTCCGGGGCCACCCCGTGCGCGGAGAAGATGACGGTGGCGCCCTCCGGCACCTCCTCGTTCTCCTCCACGAAGATCGCGCCCTGGGCCTCCAGCGTCTGCACGACGTGCTTGTTGTGCACGATCTGCTTGCGTACGTAGATCGGGGCGCCGTAGAGCTTGAGTGCCTCCTCCACGGTCTGCACCGCGCGGTCCACGCCCGCGCAGTAGCCGCGGGGCTTGGCCAGGATCACGCGCTTGCCGGTCCGGGACGTCACTTCAGCCTGAGTCACCCGCCCATCGTACGTGCCGCCAGAGCGGGCGACACGGGCCGCGACTCCACCACGGCGCGATGCCGGCCGCCCGCCGCCCACCCCCGGCCGAGCCGCGCGGAACTGTCCGGGACGGGCCGTAGGGTGGGCGGGTGAACACAGGCGAGGTGGGGCGGAGCACGTCCGAGGAGCCGTGGCCGGTCCGGGTGGTCAGCCAGAAGGTCGGCGCCTGGATCGCCCGGCTGGGCTGGGTGTGGGTGGACGGGCAGGTGGCGCAGATCAGCCGCCGGCCGGGCGCCAGCACCGTCTTCCTCACGCTGCGGGACCCGTCGGCCGACCTGAGCCTGACGGTCACCACCAACCGGGACGTCCTGGACGTCGGCGCCCCTGAGCTGCGCGAGGGCGCCCGGGTGGTGCTGCACGCCAAGCCGGAGTTCTACGCGGCCCGGGGCACGCTGAGCCTGCGCGCCGACGAGATCCGGCAGGTCGGCCTCGGCGAGCTGCTGGCCCGGCTGGAGAAGCTGAAGAAGCTGCTCGCGGCCGAGGGGCTGTTCGACCGGGCGCGCAAGCGCCGGCCGCCGTTCCTGCCCAACCGGGTGGGATTGATCACGGGTCGCGCCTCGGCCGCCGAGCGGGACGTGCTGACCAACGCCCGCCGGCGCTGGCCGGCGGTGGAGTTCCGCACGGTCAACGTGGCCGTGCAGGGGCCGAGCGCCGTCCCGCAGATCCTCGACGCGCTCAAGGTGCTGGACGCCGACCCGACCGTCGACGTGATCGTCATCGCCCGGGGCGGGGGTGGCATCGAGGACCTGCTGCCCTTCTCCGACGAGGCGCTCTGCCGGGCCGTCTTCGCCTGCCGCACGCCGGTGGTCAGCGCGATCGGCCACGAGACCGACGCGCCGCTTGTCGACTACGTCGCCGACGTACGGGCCTCGACGCCGACCGACGCCGCCAAGCGCGTGGTTCCGGACCTCACCGAGGAGGTGCGCGTCATCCGGCAGGCCCGGCACCGCCTCGAACGCGCGGTGCGCAACCTGGTGGACCGCGAGTCGCACCGGCTCGACGGCCTGCGCTCCCGACCGGTGCTGGCCCGCCCGCAGGTGATGGTCGACCAGCGGCTCGCCGACCTGACCGGGCTGCGCCAGCGGGCCGGGCGCTGCCTGGACCACCGGCTCGCTGCCGCCGACGACGACCTGCGGCACACCCTGGCCCGGCTGCGCGCTCTCTCCCCCGCCGCCACCCTCGACCGGGGCTACGCGATCGTCCAGCGCGCCGACGGCCAGGTCCTGCGCGCCGCGTCCGAGGTCGGCAAGGGCGACCCGCTCCGGGTACGCCTCGCCGAGGGCGAGCTGGCCGCGACGGTCGACGGCTGAACGGAAGCGGAACACACGAGGGCGGGCCGGCCGCGACGGTCGACGCTGAACGGCGACGGAATCACGATGTGGTGGGATGGCAGCGATGACTGACGAGAAGAAGGCCGAACAGCTCAGCTACGAGCAGGCCCGCGCCGAGCTGGCGTCGGTCGTCGAGCGGCTGGAGACCGGCGGCACCACGCTGGAGGAGTCACTGGCGCTCTGGGAGCGCGGCGAGAAGCTGGCCGATACCTGCCAGCGCTGGCTGGACGGCGCCCGCGCCCGCATCGACGCCGCCCGCCAGGACCCCGCCTCCTGACCTCCCCCGCCCGGGCCCCGCTAAGGCCCCCGCACGCCCCGCCCGGGCCCCCGCGCGCCCCCGCTAGGGCCCCCGCTCGCCCCGCCCGGGCTCCCGCGCGCCCCCGCTCGGACCCTGGCTCGCCCGGCGATCATGGAGTTGCGGTGGGCGATACAGGGCGTTCTGCACCTTGTGTCACCCACCACAACTGCATGATCGGCGCGGGCGGGCGGGAGCGCGCCGGGGGGTGGGGTTAGTTGAAGAGGTTGTAGAGCTCGGCGGGGGCCTCGACGACCTGGTCCGCCGGGGGCTTCTGGGCGGCGGTGGCGCTGCCGTAGTCCGAGTACGTGATCTTGATGTCCTGCGCCTTGTTCTGGCCGGCGGCCGGGATCTGGATGACCATCTCGCTGAGCCGGCCCTGCGGGTCGAGCTTCGCGGTGAACGGCACCGACTTCGCCTGCGCCCCGAGGGCCGTGATCACCGTCGGGTCCACCGAACCCGCCTCGGCCGCCTTCGACACGTCGATCGTGCCGGCGTACGCGCCGTCGCCCGTCTGGCGTACCTCCGTGATGCCCTGCGTCAGCACCTCGCTGCCGGCGGGGTCGACCTTGTCGAAGTCGAAACCGAGGTTGCGGTTGCCCTTGATCCGGGTCTGGTCCAGGTGCTGGTACTTGCCGAGGTTGAGCTTCTGCACCCCCGGCACGCTGTTGGCGGTCGTGCCGCCGAGTTCGACCTTCACCCAGCTGTCCGGCTTGTAGTGGACGAGGTCGAGCTTCATGAACAGGTCGTCGGTCGGCTTGCCGATCGTCACCCGCATCTCGGCGCTCTGGGTGGGCTCGTGCACCCGTCCCTCAGCCGTCGAGCCGACGCCGGACATGGTGAACCGGAAGTTGCCGTTGCTGATCTCACGGGTGGAGGCCAGCAGCGCCTGCTTGGCGTCACCGGACGCCGGGGCCGCGCTGCCGGAGGGCGCGGGCGTGCCGGACGCCGAGACGGTCGGGGAGGCGGACGAGCCCGCCGTCGGGGTCCCGGAGGAGTTGCAGGCAGCCAGGCCGGGAGTGAAGAGGGCGGCGGCCACCAGGCCGGCGCTCAGGCGTCGAACAGTCATACGTGTCTCCCACATGGGTCACCCGACGCACCTGGCGGCGGCCGGAAACCGGGCGACGCACCACGTCGGCTGCGCCGCGCGAACCCCCCTGAGGCCGGCTGCCGGGGCGACCGGTCCGGGGTCCGCCCCACTCCTGTTCCCTGTCGCCGCGTCGCACAATCACCGGGATGTCCGGTTGCCCCGGACGGGTGACGCCGGAACGCGGAAACGGGGCGGCCGGAGCCGCCCCGTTTCCGTGTGTCGCTGTTACTTCTTGAACATCTCGTACGTCTCGGGGGACGCCTCGACCACCTTGTCCGCCGACGGCTTCTGCGCGGCGGTGGCGCTGCCGTAGTCCGCGTACGTGACCTTGATGTCGTGCGCCTTGGTCTCACCGGCGGCCGGCACCGAGATCACCAGCTCGGTGAGCCGGCCCTCCGCGTCCAGCTTGGCGGTGAAGGGCAGCGTCTTGGCCTGCGCGCCGAGGGCCTTGACCAGGTCGGCGTCCAGGGTGGCGGCGTCGCCCGCGGCGGACACGTCGAGCTTGCCGGTGTAGCTGCCCTCGGCGGTCTTCTGCACCTCGGTGATGCCCTTGGTCAGCTTCGCGCTTCCAGCCGGATCGACTTCCTCCATGTAGCGGCTGAGCTCGCCGGCGCCCTTGACCTTGGACTGGTCGAGGTGCTGGTACTTGCCCTTCCACTTCTCCGCGCCCGGGATCATGGCGCCCAGCTCGCCGAGGTCGAGCATCACCCAGCTGTCCGGCTCGATGTAGATCAGCTCCATGCCCATCGACATGCCGCCGGACTCGTCGTCGAACTTCATGCTGAACTGGGCGCTGTTGCTGGGCTTGTGCACCAGGCCCTTGCCGCTCAGCCCGGCACCGGTGAGGGTGAAGGTGAAGTTGCCCTTCTCGATCTCCTTCGTGGAGGCGAGCAGCGCCTCCTTGGGGTCGGCCGGCACGGCCGACGCCGCCGAGCCCGCGGCGGTCGGCGCGGGATCGTCCGACTTGCAGGCAGTCAGGCCGGGAACGAGCAGGGTGGCGGCGAGCACGCCGACGCTCCACCGTCGAATGTTCACAGTTAGTTGTCTCTCTTCACGAAACGATGAGCACCTGGCGGACTTCCGCCGCCGGGCAGTGAGCCGGGGCAGCGTAGCCGATCCGACCGACACCCGGGGGGCAGCCGTGGGAGCGGGCTACCGGATCGCCGAGGCCAGGTGCCGCAGTTCGTTGTCCCGGGCGTCGCCCACCACGATCACGGTCCGGTTCGGTTCGAGCAGGACCAGGGCCTGTTCGTTGCCGCGGGCGGTGTACCGCTGCCAGGAACGCCCGCCCAGCTCCGTCTGGCCCTGCGGTTGCCCCTCGGCGGTCAGCTCGGCGGGCAGCAGCCGCTCCGGAGGCACGCTGCTCTGCACCAACTGGGCGGCCCGCCCCTCCGGCGTGAGATAGCCGAGGCGCAGGCTCGACCCGCCTTCGACGGTCTGGAAGTTCGCGCTGACCGTACGCCAGCCGTCGCCCAGCTCCGCCGGCTCGCTGACCGGGAAGGCGTTGGCGGCCCGCGCCGATTCGAGGGCGGGCGCCGGGTCGACGGTCGTCGGCTGGTCGCCGCCGAGGAATCCCCGGTAGAAGGCGAGCAGCAGGGCGATCGGGATCAGCAGCACGAGCAGCGAGATCGCCATGTCCTTCGGCGAGCGCTCCGACTTGCGGGTGTCGACCGCGGGCGGCGGCGCGGGCCGCTCGCCCGTCTCCGCCCCGCCGTCGGGCGGGGCCGCCCCGGGGGCGCCGGCGGGTTCGACAAGCGCCGGCTCCCCTTCCGGCACGGCGGCGGCCCGGGTCGGGGCGACCGGCGGCTGGCCGTCCGGCGGCGTCGAGTCGGCGGGTACGCGATCGGCAGGCTGTGCGGCTTCCACCCCACCATCTTCGCAGCCTCCCGACCGGCCGTATCCGGGCCATCACCGCCCCGACCCCGCGCCGGGTGAGCGATCGTGTGAGGATCAGCGACAAACCCGGCAGCGGCGACGCCGCACCCTGCCGCCCCGCAACGTCGCGAGGAGGAGCCGTCATGACGAACACCAGGACGCGGATCCCACAGGATCTCGACCGCAACCTCGCCCTCGACCTGGTCCGGGTCACCGAGGCCGCGGCGATGGCCGCCGGTCGCTGGGTCGGCCGGGGTGACAAGGAGGGCGGCGACGGAGCCGCCGTCGACGCGATGCGCAAACTGATCAACTCGATCCCCATGCGGGGCGTCGTGGTGATCGGCGAGGGTGAGAAGGACAACGCCCCGATGCTCTTCAACGGCGAGCACGTCGGCGACGGCACCGGCCCGGAGGTGGACGTCGCCGTCGACCCGGTCGACGGCACCACGCTGATGAGCAAGGGCATGCCGAACGCGGTGGCGGTGCTCGCCGTCTCCGAGCGGGGCGCGATGTTCGACCCGAGCGCGGTCTTCTACATGGAGAAGCTCGCCGTCGGCCCGGCGTACGCCGACGTGGTGGACATCAACGCCGGGGTGGCCGAGAATCTGCGCCGGATCGCCAAGGTCAAGGGCACCGACGTCTCCGAGGTCACGGTCTGCGTGCTGGACCGCAGCCGCCACGACGACCTGGTCACGCAGATCCGCCGGGTCGGGGCGGGCATCCGGTTCATCTCCGACGGGGACATCGCCGGCTCCATCGCGGCGGCCCGGGGCGAGTCCGACGTCGACGTGCTGATGGGCATCGGCGGCACCCCGGAGGGGATCATCTCCGCCTGCGCGCTGAAGTGCATGGGCGGGGCGATGCAGGCCAAGCTCTGGCCGCGCGACGCCGAGGAGCGGGAGAAGGCGCTCGCCGCCGGGCACGACCTGGACCGGGTGCTCACGACCGACGACCTCGTCACCGGGGACAACTGCTTCTTCGTGGCCACCGGCGTCACCTCCGGCGACCTGCTGCGGGGCGTCCGCTACCGGGCCGGTGGCGCGTACACGCAGTCGATCGTCATGCGCTCGAAGAGCGGCACGATCCGGGTGATCGACTCGTACCACCGGCTGGAGAAGCTCGCGCTCTACTCGGCCGTCGACTTCGACGGCCGCCCGCTGGCCGAGCAGGAGTGAGCGTCGCCGGGACGCTGGCCACCCCAGCCACGTCGGCGGCCCGCCGGATCACCGGCGTGGGCCTCGCGACCGCCTCCGGGCTGGCCGTGGCCGTGCAGTCCCGGATCAACGGCGAGTTGGGCGTACGCCTGGCCGACGGGATCGCCGCCGCGGTCGTCTCGTTCGGGGTGGGCCTGCTGGTGCTGCTGGTGCTGGTCCCCGCCACCCCGGGTGGGCGGCGGGGGCTGGTCGCCCTGCGCGGCGCGCTCACCGACGGCACGTTGCGGCCGTGGCACTGCCTCGGCGGGGCGTGCGGCGCGCTCCTGGTCGCCGCCCAGGGGCTGACCATCGGCACCCTCGGCGTGGCGGTCTTCACCGTCGCGGTGGTCGCCGGCCAGTCCGGCAGCAGCCTGGCCGTCGACCGGGCCGGGGTCGGTCCGGGCGGTCGCCAGCCGGTCACCGGCCAGCGGCTGGCCGGCGCGGCGCTGACCGTGGTCGCGGTCCTACTGGCCGTCGGCGACCGGCTCGGCGACCCGGGCACCCTCGTGCTGGCCCTGCTGCCGCTGCTCGCCGGGGTGGCCATCGCCTGGCAGCAGGCGGTCAACGGCCGGGTACGGATGGCCGCCGGCAGCGCGCTGACCGCCACGCTCGTCAACTTCTCCGTCGGCACGGTGGCCCTGCTGGTCGCCTTCGCCGTCGACGTCGCGCTCCGGGGCTGGCCGGCGGGCGGCGCGCCGGCCGAGCCGTGGCTCTACCTGGGCGGGCCGATCGGGATCGTGTTCATCGCGATCGCCGCGGCGATCGTCCGGTTCACCGGCGTGCTGCTACTCGGCCTGTCCACCATCGCCGGGCAGATCGTCGGCGCCGTACTGCTGGACCTGCTGCTGCCCACGGCGGCCTCCCGCCCGGGGCCCGTCACCCTGCTCGGCGCGGCGCTGACCCTGGTCGCGGTCGGAGTCGCCGCCCTCGCCCCGCCGCCGCGCCCCGGCCGCTGACGCCGCACGCCGATGGGCGTGCCGGACGGGGCCCGCCGGTGCCGGGCGGCCCGCCGCACCGGAGCCCGGCCGGCGCCGACCACGCCCCGCGCCCGCGCCGTCGCGGCCGGGGCGGCGTCCGGCAGCGGTGCGTCAGGTGCCGTCGGACGAGTGCCCGGGGAACAGGTGCGCGCTCGGGTCGATGGCCACCGCCGCGTTGTTGACCGCCGTGGCCGCCTCGCCGAAGCCGGTCGCGATCAGCCGCACCTTGCCCGGGTACTCCGTGATGTCGCCCGCCGCGAAGACCCGGGGCAGGTTCGTCGCCATCGCGCTGTCGACGACGATGTGCCGGCGGTCCAGCCGCAGCCCCCACTCGGCCAGCGGGCCGAGGTCGGCGGTGAAGCCGAGGGCGGCCACCACCGTGTCCACGGGCAGCAGCTCGGCCGCGCCGCCGCGTACGGTGATCTCGGCGCCGGTGACCGTGCCGTCGCCGTGCAGCCTGGTCACCTCGGCGTTGACGATCACGCGCACCGGCAGCCCCAGCACCCGGGCGACGGTGGCCGCGTGTGCCCGGAACTTCTCCCGCCGGTGCACCACCGTCACCGAGCGGGCCAGCGGCTCAAGCGTCGACGCCCAGTCGAAGGCGGAGTCGCCGCCACCGACGATCAGCACGTCCCGGTCGGCCAGCTCCGTCGGCTGCGGTACGAAGTAGACGATCCCGGCGCCGGCGAAGTGCTCCGCCACCGGCAGCGGGCGGGGCGTGAAGCTGCCCAGCCCACCGGTGACGATCACCGCCCCGCACCGCAGCTGCCCGCCCCCGGCGAGGCCGAGCACCGGCTGCCCGTCGGCGTACGAGAGCTTCTCGGCGCGGGTGCCGAGCAGGTAGCACGGGTCGAAGGGAGCCGCCTGGGCGACGAGGTTGGCCACCAGGTCCCGCCCCTTGACCGCCGGGAAGCCGGCGACGTCGTGGATCAGCTTCTCCGGGTACATGGCGGTGATCTGGCCGCCGGGCTCGGGCAGCGCGTCGACGACCGCGACGGAGAGCCCTCGGAATCCGGCGTAGTAGGCCGCGAACAGCCCGGCGGGGCCGGCCCCGATCACCGCGACATCGACCTCGCGCATGTGCGTACCGTCGCTTTCCGCTCACGGATCAACGCGTGCTGATCCCGACGGTAGGGCCGGCGGCGCGCCCGGGGCAAGCATGTCTCACCGGCGCCGCGCGGCACCGGCGCGTCGACGCTCAGGGCATGGTGAGCGTGGACTCCGAGCGGTGGGGGCCGCCCAGGTCTCCCCGGCGGCGCCGGAAGATGATCGCGGCGACCACCCCGCCGAGCAGCCCGAACAGGTGACCCTGCCAGGAGATCCGCTCGTCGGTGGGGAGGATGCCGACCAGCTGCCAGCCGTAGAGCAGGCCGACGAGCAGGAAGACCGCGAAGTTCCACCAGCTCCGTTCGACGATGCCCCGGGTCAGCAGGATGCCCAGGTAGCCGAAGATGACCCCGCTCGCGCCGACCACCACGGAGGTCGACGAGCCGGTGAACCACACCCCCAGCCCGCTGACCAGGATGATGACGAGCGTCGACCAGAGGAAGCGGCGGGCGCCGGCGGCGAGTACGAAGGTGCCGAGCAGGATCAGCGGGATGCTGTTGCTGTAGAGGTGGTCGAAGCCGTGGTGCAGGAAGGGCGAGAAGAAGACCCCGTCGAGCCCGTCGATGCGCTTCGGGATGATTCCGGCCGTAGCGTCGAGACCGACCGCGAGTCCCTGGTCGAGGGCCTCGATGAGGAAGAGGAACGGCACCACCGCGCACATGGCGACGAAGGCCCGGCCGAGCGCGGCGTAGAACGCCTCGGTGCCGAACCGGTGCGGGTCGCCGCTTCCCGGGTGCAGGGTCACCCGTCAAGAGCTATCAGGTGTCGGGCGCAGCCGCCACTTCTGCGGCGATCCGTACCCGGAACGACGAGGGCGGGGTGTGTGGACGCCCACACACCCCGCCGTCGGAGGTCGATCAGTACCAGCCCACGTCCTGCGAGTGGGCCCAGGCCTTGCAGGGCGAACCGTAGCGGCCCTCGATGTAGCCGAGGCCCCACTTGATCTGGGTCGCCGGGTTGGTCTGCCAGTCGTCGGCGACCGAGCCCATCTTGCTGCCCGGCAGCGACTGCGGGATGCCGTACGCCCCGGACGAGGGGTTGCGGGCCTTGTGGTTCCAGCCGCTCTCCTTGTCCCAGAGCTTGTTCAGGCACGGGAACTGGTCCATCCCGAAGCCCGCCTTCACCATGAGCGCGCAGCCGACCTCACGGTTGCCGCTGAACTCGGCGCAGGAGGCCGGGATCGGCCCGTCGTACGGCTTGCTCTCGGCGGCCTTCTCGGCCGCGGCCTTGGCGGCGGCCTCGCGGGCCTTCTTCCGCGACGCGGCGGCGGCCTCGGCCTCGCGGGCGCGCTTGGCGGCCTCCTTGGCGGCCGCGGCGGCGCGCAGCTTCGCCTGGTACTCGGCGGTCCGCTGCTTCGCGGACTGCACCTGCTGGGCGGCCTGCCGCTCGCGCTGGTACTCGAACTCGGCCTGCTCGACAGCGGCACCGACCTGCGCGGTCAGGCCCTGCTGCTGGGTCTGTCGGTCTTCACCCAGGTAGACACCGCCGGCAACGCCCACGGAGAGCAGTGCGACAGCGGCCGTACGGGCGCCGAACCGGCTCCACAGCCGACTCACGAAGTGGTCCCTTCGTCGGGTGCAAGGACACGGCGCGGGGCGTCAACCCGGGTGGGTCGCGTCCGCGCGTCGCGAGCGCCCCGACCCGGTGCCGGTCGCAGCCGACGTACCCCGGTGACTGCTGGCGTGTCCTGTGACGAACGATCACCAACGATCTTCTCGGTACGTGGGCGCTCGTGGGACACCATCGCGCACGGTGAGGCTGATGGGAAACGAAGAGCGCCGATTGTGATCTGCGCCACAAAGAGAATGCGGACAAACCCCTACATAGCGACCGTCATTGCGGGATGTCCTCCAGAAGATCCGTCACCATCGCGGCGATCGGCGAGCGCTCCGAACGGCTGAGGGTGACGTGGGCGAAGAGCGGATGGCCCTTGAGCGCCTCGATCACGGCGGTCACCCCGTCGTGCCGGCCGACGCGGAGGTTGTCCCGCTGGGCGACGTCGTGGGTGAGCACCACCCGGGAGCCCTGGCCGATGCGGGAGAGCACCGTGAGCAGCACGCCGCGCTCCAGCGACTGCGCCTCGTCCACGATCACGAACGCGTCGTGCAGGCTGCGGCCCCGGATGTGCGTCAACGGCAGCACCTCCAGCAGGCCCCGCGAGGTGACCTCCTCCAGCACGTTCTCGTGCACCACCGCGCCGAGGGTGTCGAAGACCGCCTGCGCCCAGGGCGACATCTTCTCCGACTCCGAGCCGGGCAGGTAGCCCAGCTCCTGGCCGCCGACGGCGTAGAGCGGGCGGAAGACCACCACCTTCTTGTGCCGGCGGCGCTCCATCACCGCCTCCAGCCCGGCGCAGAGGGCCAGCGCGGACTTGCCGGTGCCGGCCCGCCCGCCCAGCGAGACGATGCCGACCGACTCGTCCAGCAGCAGGTCGAGCGCGATCCGCTGCTCGGCCGAGCGGCCGTGCAGCCCGAACGCCTCCCGGTCGCCGCGGACCAGCCGTACGGTCTTGTCGGGCAGCACCCGCCCGAGCGCGGAGCCCCGGCCCGAGTGCAGCACCAGGCCGGTGTGGCAGGGCAGCCCGGCGGCGGCGTCCAGGTCCAGCGCCTCGCCGGCGTAGAGCCGGCCGATCTGCTCCTCGGCGAGTTCCAGCTCGGCCATCCCGGTCCAGGTGGGGTCGCTGGCCTGGCCGTGCCGGTACTCGTCCGCCCGCAGGCCCACCGAGGCGGCCTTGACCCGCAGCGGCATGTCCTTGCTGACCAGGGTGACCTCCCGCCCCTCGGCGGCGAGGTTCAGCGCGACGGAGAGGATCCGGGTGTCGTTGGAGTCGGTGCGGAACCCCGGCGGCAGCACGCCGTCGTCGGAGTGGTTGAGCTCCACCCGCAGCGTGCCGCCGGAGTCGTTGGCGGGCACCGGACGGTCCAGCCGCCCGTGCCGGACCCGCAGCTCGTCCAGCATGCGCAGGGACTGCCGGGCGAACCAGCCCAGCTCCGGATGGTGCCGCTTGCCCTCCAACTCGGAGATGACCACGAGGGGCAGGACCACCTCGTGCTCGGCGAATCGGTGGAAGGCCGCCGGGTCGGACAGGAGCACCGAGGTGTCCAGAACGAACGCCTGGCCCGCTGGTCGGGGCTCCTCGGTGTCCACCGGGGCGGCGGACGCGCCGCGGCGGCTCCGGGTGGCGCGGCGGGTCGTGGCAGTCGCGGCCGGGGTCTGGTCGGTCCCGGCGGGCGTACGGCGAGTCGTCACAGGCCTGCTCCGACGGATGGGCACCCGCCACCCGCGTTCCGCCTCCTCCGGTGCCCGGGGACACGGGGTCGGATGCGGAACCCCGTGCGCGAGGTCGCAGATCCGGGCGGACCGGCTGGCCCGGGAGAACCCCGTGCCATGCCTAGACGCTAGCCGCGTCGGACCCTGTCGGCTAGAGGTCGGCGGTGGATCTCCGGGGACCGGCGGGTGAACTCGGCCGGCGGCGGATCCGGCCGGGATGCATGCCCCCTGCGCGCACCCCGGCCGGCGGGAACCACCGTCACCGGTCTGACGTGGTCCCGACGGTGCGTGTCCGCCGCGGACGACGCACCGCGTCCTGGTTCCGGTCGACGGGGCCTCGGGCTCCCCGTCGACCGGGGTTCAACCGGTCCGCCGGACCAGGGTGCCGGTCGGGTGCCGCCCGGCGACCGGGGCGACCGGCGTCGAGAACGACGAACCGGTGTACGTGGTGCCGGGCCGCACCACCGTGCCGGTGACCCGGGTGGCGGCGGGCGACGGGCCGGCCAGGGCGGACGCGATGGCGGCCTGGGCGTCGCGGCGACGTCGGTTCCAGGCCCCCCGGTCGCCGTCGAAGTAGCCCTGCCGGTAGCCGAACCGGTAGCCGATGCGGTAGCTGAGCTGGCCGTGCAGCCGCCCCGCCGCGTAGCTCGTGGCGCCGAGGACGAGGACGAGGAAGACGGCGAGGAAGGGGCTCATCCGGCGGCTCCGGTGCGCCGCGGGTCCCGCTTCATCGCTCCTCCGGCTCGGTCGGCGTGGGCTCGGCGACCAGGAGCCGGTCCAGGTCGTCGGTGCTGACCTCCTCGACCAACTCGACGCTGATCCGGCAGCCGTCCAGGACGACCTCGGCCACCGAGGAGCGGCGGATCTCCCCGCCGGCGTCGTAGACGCGGACGCTGACCTCGGGGCAGCCGAGGTGGGTACGCCAGGCGTCCCACTCGGTGCGGTCGCCGACGCTGAGTGACAGGTAACGGCAGCCCCGGGCGAGGTAGAGCCGCCATGGCGCGCTCAGGCCCGTGGCCACCCCCTCCGCGATCAGGCCGAAGGCCTGGGCACGGGTGGCTAGCTCGGTCACCACACCCCCCTCGCGCCGGGGGCGTGACGCATGTGAGCACTGATCGTCTCATGCACGTGACACACCGTAGATTGTCTCATGGGCGTGACAGTATCAGCTTTTCGTCCGTTTACGGCGACCTCTACGGGCATCTATTCTGCCCAGGTGACACCCCTCAGAAGCGGTGCCGGATCGTTTACCGGCATCCCGAAGAACACGTCACGTCCGCGTGACAACAGCGCGCCAGGACACGCACCGGTTGCCGGATGGTCGTACCGTCACCGGGTGACCGAGACGGCCAACGCACGGAAGATCGCCTTCGCCACCTTCGTCCGGAGGGCGCTCGACGAGGCCCGGGCCACCCGGGCGTGGAGCGGCACCGAGGTGTCCCGTCGCACCGGCGTCTCCCGGCAGACCATCAACCGCTGGGTCCGGGGCGACTGGGCGAGCGACCCGGAGGCCGAACGCGTGGTGGCGTTCTGCGAGGGCCTCGGCCTCAGCCCGGCGACCGCCTTCGCCGCGCTGGGCTGGGAACGGGCGACCGCCCCGCGCAGCACCCCGGCCACGCCGCCGATGGACCCGGACGTGGAGGCGCTGCTGCGGCGACTCGTGGACCCCGACGTCTCCGACGCGGAGAAGTTCCACATCCGGGAAACCATCAGATATCTCGCGTATCGCCCCACCCTCCCGGTCCATGTCCGAAAACGAGGTAAACAGGCCGGCTAGTTCCTCAGATGGCGAAAGAACGGCAGGTCAGACTCATTCGTTTCGCTCCGGGGCCGGAACGGGCGCGCTAGCGTCCGTACTCGTACTGCTTGGGCTCGTCGTCGGCGGGGGACGGGACAAGGCCGAACCCAGCCCTGCGGGACAGAAGGAGGGGTCTGTCCATGACCCTGAAGTGGATGGCAGTCGTGATCGCCACCGTGTCGCTGACACTGGGCGTGACCGGAAACGTGGTGACCCTGGCGGTCAACGGCGGGCAGCTTCCCCTGCTCGTCAACCTCGTCGCGCTCACCTCCGCCGGCACCGCGGTGATCCTGGCCGTGATCGCCGAGCTGCACGACCGGCTCGACAACCGGGTCAGCGCGCTGACCGAATTCCTGGTCAACAAGTTGCAGGAGATCGAGGACCGCACCGGCGACCGCAACAGCGGCTTCGTCGAGGGTTACCTGCTCAACCACGGCCAGGAGGCCGCCGTCGTGCCGTTCGGCCGGCGGGGACGGGGAGCCGCCGAACGCTGACCGTCGGGCCCGCCGCACCCCGACCGCGCGCCCCCCGAGGCGCCGGCCGGAGGTCACCTCTCGGCCGGGGATTGAGCCGCCCCGCCCGGGGTACGCTGTCGCGCGTGCCGCCGTTGAATCTGGGCAACCAGCAGCCGAGGAACCCGTTGGACGCCGACCAGGCCTGGCGGACGACCGCCGGGAGGGCGGCCGGGACCGTGCTCTTCTTCGACTTCGACGGCACCCTGGCGCCGGTCGACGACGATCCCACCGCCGTGCGTCCCGCCCCGAAGGTGCTGGCGGCGATCGAGGCGCTCGCCCCGGTCGTACGGCGGATCGCGATCGTCTCCGCGCGCCCGGTCGACTTCCTCCGCGACCACCTCGGTGGGCTCACCGGCGTCGACCTGTACGGCCTCTACGGTCTGGAGCACAGCCACTCCGGCGGCGAGACCGTGACGGAGCCGGCGGCCCTGCCCTGGGTGCCCACCATGGCCGAGCTGGCCGACCTGGCGCGGGCCGAGCTGCCCGAGGGCGCGCTGGTGGAGTACAAGCGGCTCTCCGTGGCGCTGCACTGGCGCACCGCGCCGCAGCTCGGCGCGGCCGTGGAGCGGTGGGGCCAGGCCCAGGCCGAGCGGCTCGGGCTCAAGGTCCAGGCCGGGCGGATGGTGCTGGAGCTCAAGCCCCCGGTCGACCGCGACAAGGGCATGGTGATCGACGAGATCGTCCGGGACGCCGAGGGCGCCTGGTACTTCGGCGACGACGTCTCCGACATCAAGGCGTTCGCCGCGCTGCGGGCCCGGGCCGCCGCCGATCCGGACTTCTTCGGCGTCTGCGTCGCCGTCGCCAATCCGGAGACGGGCCGCGAGGTCGCGGAGGCCGCCGACCTGACCCTGGACTCCCCCGCCGCCCTCGGCGCGTTCCTCACCGACGCCACCCGACACCTCACCTGACGCCCTCTCGCCCGGCTGGGCCGAGGAAGCGCTCGCGGCCGGCCGGGCCGGCGAGGTGCTCCGGGTCGGTCAGGCGCCGTAGCGGCGCTGGCGGTTGGCGTACGAGCGCAGGGCGCGCAGGAAGTCGATGTGCCGGAAGTCCGGCCAGTTGAGCTCGCAGAAGTAGAACTCCGAGTGCGCCGACTGCCACAGCATGAAGCCGGAGAGGCGCTGCTCGCCGCTGGTGCGGATGACCAGGTCGGGGTCGGGCTGGCCCCGGGTGTAGAGGTGCTCGGCGATGTGCTCGACGTCCAGCACCTCGGCCAGTTCCTCGAGGGTGCCGCCGTTGGCGGCGTACTCAAGCAACAGCGACCGCACCGCGTCGGTGATCTCCCGCCGGCCGCCGTAGCCGACCGCGATGTTGACCTCGGTCCCGCCGCTGCGGTCCCGGGTGCGTTCCTCGGCGGCCTTCAGCGCGGCGGCCGTCGAGGCCGGGAGCAGGTCGAGCGCGCCGACCATCCGCAGCCGCCAGGGATTGCCCTCCTCGGCCAGCTCGACCACCAGGTCCTCGATGATCTGGAGCAGCGGGTCGAGCTCCTTGGCCGGCCGGCGCAGGTTGTCGGTGGCCAGGAGGTAGAGCGTCACGTGCTCGATGCCGGCCTGGTTGCACCAGCCCAGCATGTGCTTGATCTTGACGGCGCCCATCCGGTGACCGTCGTTCGGGTCGACGTAGCCCATCTCCCGGGCCCACCTGCGGTTGCCGTCGCACATCACGCCGACGTGCCGGGGCACCGGCTTGCCCGCGAGCTTCGCCGTGAGGCGACGCTCGTACACGGAATAGATCAGGTCCCGCAGAGTCATCACCTTGCAGCGTAGCGACCTGCGCGCCGAATCACCGCCTCGGAGTCCGCTCCCACGCCGGCAGACCGATGCCGATCATGCCCAGCGTGCGGACGTCGAGCCGCCCGTCGCCCAGCCCCAGCTCCACCACCGTCCGGTAGACGCGGTCGTCCCGACCCGCCGCGCGGACCGCGGCGTCGACCACCCGCCGGCGCCGGGCCAGCCACGCCGCGAGCGAGCTGTGCCGCAGGTGGGTGCCGAGGCGGCGGCGCAGCGTCGCCGCGTACCGCCGGGCGGCCTGCTCGGGCGAGCCGGCCGCCGCCGCGCCGGCGAGCGCGCCGGAGAGCAGCGCGTAGAAGATGCCCTCGCCGGTGAACGGGTTGATCAGGGAGAGCGCGTCGCCGGCGAGCAGCAGCCGGCCGCGCCCGGGGGCGGGACGGTGCGTCGACAGCGGCAGGTGGTGGGCCCGCAGGTCGGTGACCGTGGCCGGGTCCGTACCGGGTAGCAGCGCGCCGAGCCGGTCGACCAGGTGCGCCCGGGTCAGCGGCTCGCCCCGCAGCACCTCCCCGTACCCGACGTTCGCCCGGCCGTCCCCGATCGGAAACGACCAGGCGTACGCCGGCCAGCGCGGCGCCGAGGTGACGATGAGCTGTTCGGGCGGGCCGGGCAGCGCCGGGGCGTACCCCCGGATGGCGAGCGCCAGGTGCCGGTCGGGGTTCGGCCGGTGCCCGAGCGCCCGCCGGAGGACGGACCCGGCGCCGTCCGCCCCGACCACCGCCCGCCCCGCCAGCACGCCGTCGAGCACCACCCGGTCGGCCCGCACCTCGACGTTCCGCACCGCGTGCCGGCGCAGCCGCGCGCCGGCCGCGACCGCCGCCGCCACCAGCCGCGCGTCGAAGACCCTGCGGGGCACGGTGTACGCCGGCCGGGGCAGCGCCCGGGCCACGGCACCGCCGCCCGGCCCGACCAGCCGCAGCGCCGGCAGTGGCGCGTACCCGGTCACCGCGTCGGGCACCCCCAGTTCCTCCAGCACGTCCAGCGCGTGCGCGGCGATGCCGTCCCCGCACGCCTTGTCTCGGGGAAAGTCGGACCGGTCCAGCAGCAGTACGCTCGCCCCCGCCCGCCGGGCCGCCAGCGCGGCGGCCGACCCCGCCGGACCGGCCCCCACCACCACCACGTCGAACTCGTCGCTTACGGACTCGTCGCCCACGCGTCGCCTCCCACCGCCGGTCCGGCTCCTGCGGCCATCCTGCCGCCGCAGACGCACACCACGCCGAAACCCGCCCGGCACGTCAACGAGGACCACGAACTCACCGGCGGCCTCCCGAGGCTCTCCCGGCGCCCTGCCGGCTTCCTCCCGACGTCCTCCCGAGGCCCTCGCGGCTTCCTGCCGGCTTCCTGCCGGCTTCCTCCCGGCGTCCTCCCGGGGTCCTCGCGGCTTCTTCCCGAGGCCCTCGCCGGGCCCTCGCTGCGACCCACGAACCCGAAGCCGAAATTCGGCAGGGGTCCCCCGGCAGCGACGGCGCCTCCCCACGCACGGCGGTATGACGGCGCGCGGGAGATCTTGGTAGTTACATGCCCCTGGAGGGGCATGTAACTACCAAGATCGGCGAAGGGCTAAGCGTGACGGGCCTGCGGGCGCTTCCGTGGGCGGGGGCGAGGGGCGGGGCGGGCCCGCGGGCGGTCTCGTGGGCGGTCTCGTCGGCGGGGCGAAGGGCGGGCGGTTCGGGGCGGTCAGCCAGTTCGACGCGCCGTAACCTGAGGGCGGTCTCATGGGCGGGGCAGGTCGACAGCGCGAATGGCACCGCTCCCCCGCCCCGCCGCAGAGGCGAGGTTGCGGCCGAGGGTGCGAGCCCAGTCCACCGCGCCAACCCCCAGGCTGGTGGGGAACGGGCCGGGGCGGCTCCGGGCGGTCCGGCCCTGTGGCGATGGTGATCAGGCTGGCTAGGGGCGGTGCCTGGAACGCCCTCTGCACCGGCCGGGGGTTCGGCGCGGGTCGCGCGCTACGCCGGGCGGGTGGCGCGTTCGGCGCGGGTCGCGCGCTACGTCGGGCGGGTGGCGCGTTCGGCGCGGGTGGCGCGCCAGAGGCCGTAGATCGACAGCGCGGCGGCGGCCACCAGCGGGGCGCCGTCGCGGACCAGCCCGTCCGGGCCGAGCAGCCACCAGCACAGCGGCAGGTCGACGGCGAGCACGATCGCGGTGACGGCCACCAGCAGCGTGCGCGCCCAGCCCTTGCCGCGCATCAGGAAGGCGGTGCAGAAGAGCACCGCGTAGCTGGTCACGATCCCGGCGGCGAACCAGAACAGCACGGCGGGCACGGCGGTCAGCCGGTCGTCCAGCACCGCGCCGCCGGCGACCAGCGCCGGGACCAGCATGAGCGGGCTGTACGTGAAAGCGGCGACCCGGCTGGTGAGCAGCCAACCGCTGACCTCCGGCCGGCGGGGCGGGGTCTCCCGCCACGAGATGCCCTCCCGGTCGATGACCAGGCGGGGCCGGTGGCGGACCAGGTGCCCGGACACCGCGGACGAGCGGTAGAGCAGCCAGACCATGGCGGCGCAGAGAACCGTGAGCAGGGCGAACCCGAGCAGCCCCGGCAGCGGCGGCACACCCTGCCGGGGCACGATCAGCCGGCCGACCGCGAAGACCGTGGTCACCGCCAGGATCAGCCCGAACGGCCGGGCCACCGTCCGGCCCCGACGGACGTGCCCGATCAGCAGCAGGAAGCCGAGCGAACGGAGCATCGCCCAGCCCGTCCGCACCGCCAGCCCGAAGCCCTGCTCCGGGGCGTACCACCAGTTGAGCAGCTCGACCACGACGGTGGCCGCCGCGGTCAGCGCGAGCAGTGCGGTCAGCGCCCGGACGGCGGACGGCCGCCGGACCTCGGTCGCGGCGGCCGTCCTCATGGGATCCGATGATGCCCCGTCGGGGCTCCGGTCACACCTGTCCTCAGCGCTGCGGCGCAGCGTCGAGCCGGGCACGCAGCGCGTCCAGCTCGGCCCAGAGCACGCCCGGCAGCTTGTCGCCGAACTTCTCGAACCACTCGGTGACCATCGGGAGCTCATTGCGCCACTCCTCCGGGTCGACCTTCAGCGCGATCCGGACGTCCTCCGGGGTCATGTCGAGGCCCTCGACGTCGAGCGCGTCCTGGGCCGGGACCATGCCGATCGGCGTCTCCACCGCCTCGGCGCGCCCCTCGATCCGCTCGATGATCCACTTGAGCACGCGGGAGTTCTCGCCGAACCCGGGCCAGAGGAAGTTGCCCTCCGGGTCCTTGCGGAACCAGTTGACGTAGTAGATCTTGGGCAGCTTGGACTCGTCGCCGTCGGTGCCCTTGCCCATCTCGATCCAGTGCCGGAAGTAGTCGCCGGCGTGGTAGCCGATGAACGGGAGCATCGCCATCGGGTCGCGCCGGACGACGCCGACCGCGCCGGAGGCGGCGGCGGTGGTCTCCGAGGAGAGCGTCGCGCCCATGTAGACCCCGTGCACCCAGTCGCGGGCCTCGGTCACCAGCGGGATGGTGTCCCGGCGGCGACCGCCGAAGAGGATCGCGTCGATCGGCACGCCGTTCGGGTCGAAGTAGTCCTCGGCGAGGATCGGGCACTGGGTGATCGGGGTGCAGAACCGGCTGTTCGCGTGCGAGGAGAGGCTGTCGCTCTCCGGCGTCCAGTCGTTGCCCTTCCAGTCGACCAGGTGCGCCGGCGGCTCGCCCATGCCCTCCCACCAGATGTCCCCGTCGTCGGTCAGGGCGACGTTGGTGAAGACGGAGTTGCCGCGGTCCAGCGTCCGCATCGCGTTGGCGTTGGTCTTCCAGTCGGTGCCGGGCGCGACGCCGAAGAGGCCGTACTCGGGGTTGACCGCGTAGAGGCGGCCGTCCGGGCCGAAGCGCATCCAGGCGATGTCGTCGCCGATGGTCTCGACCTTCCAGCCCGGGACGGTCGGCTCCAGCATGGCCAGGTTGGTCTTGCCGCAGGCCGACGGGAAGGCCCCGGCGACGTGGTAGACCTTGCCCTCCGGCGAAGTGATCTTGAGGATGAGCATGTGCTCGGCGAGCCAGCCCTCGTCGCGGCCCATCACGCTGGCGATCCGCAGCGAGTAGCACTTCTTGCCGAGCAGCGAGTTGCCGCCGTAGCCGGAGCCGAAGGACCAGATCTCCCGGGTCTCGGGGAAGTGCGAGATGTACTTCGTCTCGTTGCACGGCCACGCCACGTCCTGCTGGCCGGGGGCGAGCGGGGCGCCGATGGAGTGCAGCGCGTGGACGAAGTCCGCGTCGTCGCCCATGGCCTCCAGGACCTTGGCGCCCATCCGGGTCATGATGCGCATCGACGCGACCACGTACGGGCTGTCGGTGATCTCGACGCCGAACATGGGGCTCTCGGCCTCGACCGGGCCCATGCAGAACGGAATGACGTACATGGTGCGCCCGCGCATGCAACCGCGGTAGAGCTCCGTCATCGTCCGCTTCATCTCGGCCGGCGCCATCCAGTTGTTGGTGGGGCCGGCGTCCGCCTCGTCGACGGAGCAGATGTAGGTGCGCTCCTCGACCCGGGCGACGTCCGTCGGGTCGGTGCGCGCGTAGAACGAGTTCGGCTTCTTCTCGGGGTTGAGCCGGATCAGGGTGCCGGCCTCGACCAGCTCGTCGGTGAGGCGCCGCCACTCCTCGTCGGACCCGTCCACCCAGACGACGCGGTCGGGGGTGGTCAGTTCAGCGACCTCACGGACCCAGGCGAGCAGTTTCGGGTGGGACGTCGGGGCCTGATCGATACCCCGAACGGTAGCCGGAGCAACCATGACACATCTCCTTGTGGTCGACGCTGACCGATCTATGGGATGCACGAGTCTTGACGGCGCTATGCGTCGTCTTCGTGGAAACCTGGGATTGGCCTCAGCGTAAACCGGGCGAGGTCACCAGTCAGTGGGACTGGTTGTGAAGAACTGCACAAGGTACGGGCACGCTGCGGCATCACGAGCTAATACCCGCTTTCACGCGCAGTTTCACGCAAATCCTGTGGGGAACCGTCACCGGCGGGGCCGGCCGCACCCCGGGCGGCGGAACCCGCGAACCGCCCCGCAGGCCGCCGGATCTCGTTACGCTCTGTCCACAGGCGCACACCCGGGTGAGCGGTCCGCCGTTGCTACCCGTGCGGGATGACCCCAGCCGGTAGGCTCGCGTCGTGGCCGCGACGACGACCGGGGAGCCCGGCTCTCCGCAGACCCGCCCGGGTCTGGTCCGTTCGCTGGTGGACCGCTTCGGCCACCTGGTCCGCGAGCTGAGCAAGTTCGCCACCGTGGGCGGGATCGCCTTCCTGATCGACTTCGCGCTCTTCAACTACCTGACGAGCGTGCGGGGCGTCGAGCAGGTCACCGCGAAGACCATCTCGACGGTGATCGCGGCGTCCGTCGCGTTCGTCGGCAACCGGTTCTGGACGTGGCGGCACCGCAAGCGCTCCAACCCGGCCCGCGAGTACGCGCTGTTCTTCTTCTTCAACGGCGTCGGCCTGGGGATCGCCGTGGCCTGCCTGGCGGTCAGCCGCTACGGCCTGGGCAGCATCTGGCCGGAGGTGTTCCAGACCCCGCTGGCCGACAACATCGCCAGCTTCATCGTCGGCACCGGGCTCGGGACGCTGTTCCGGTTCTGGTCCTACCGACGGTTCGTCTTCGTCGAAGCGGGAACCCCCTCCGTTCCGGAAGAGAAGCACGACCGAGACCACCGGGCGTGACCTACCGCCCACCTTCGTCCCGGCCGGAGCCTGCCGGCCCCGCCCACTGCCCTAAGGTGTTCCGCATGCGTCTTGTCCGTCTGCTGCCTGAGCGCTGGCAGAAGTTCATCCACGAGGCGCTCAAGTTCGGAATCGTCGGCGGCGTCAACACCGTAATCAATTACGCCGTGTTCAATGTGCTCGCACTGACCGTTTTCGTGGACGGTCAACTGAAGGCGACGGTCATCGCGACCGTGGTGGCGACGATCACGTCTTATCTGATGAATCGTCACTGGACGTACCGGGATCGCCCCAAATCGGCCATGCGGCGCGAGTACGTCCTCTTCTTCCTCTTCAACGGGGCGGGCCTGCTCATCGAACTGGGCGTCCTGGCCGCCGCCAAGTACGGGCTGGGCCTGACCAGCCTGCTGGCCCTCAACGTGGCCAAGACCGGTGGCGTGCTGCTCGCGACGCTGTTCCGGTTCTGGTCCTACCGCACGTTCGTCTTCCAACCGGCGCCGGCCCACGCGGCCGAGACGTGGCACAGCATTCCGCGCGACGAGTGGGACACCATGGCCGAGATGGATCCGGTGGCCGAGCTGGCGGAGTCGATCTCCGAGCTGGAGGAGTCCGAACCGCCGCCCGGCGCCACGCGGCGTGTCCCGCGCGGCGCGGCCGGCCCCGAACCCGCGTCGACCGTGGGCCCGGCGGCCCCGGTCCAGGGGCGCCCCGTCCCGCTCGACGCCGGCCTCGGCGGCTCCCTCGACCGGGAGCTGGAGGCGGAACTGGCCGCCGAGCTCCAGGCCACCACCCGCCGCCCGCCCCGTCGCTGACCCACGCGCCGTCGCTGACCCACGCGCCGTCGCTGACCCACGCGCCGTCTCGGCCCGACCGGTTCCGGCCCGCTCCCGGGCCATGCCGGCCGGGCCGTGCCAGTTCAGGCGGCCGGGCCGTGCCGGTTCAGGCGGTCGAGTCGCGCAGCGGCTTGCCCTCGTGCAGGTCCGCCAGGATGTCGCGCATCTCGTCGTCGCCGAGGGAGTGCTTGTCGTGGTGGGCCTCCACCAGCTCGTAGAGCTTGGTCTGCACCCGGCCGACCCCCGGCACGTCGTGCAGGACGGACTGGCCGCGCTCACCGGCGGACTCGATGGTCAGCGTCCCGCAGCCGAGCAGACGCTCCACGAACCGCTGGTTCATCGCGTGGTCGTTGATCCGGGTCAGCGGGATGTCCCGCCGGTCGCGCGAGAGCACCCCCTGCTGGAGCAGCACCCGCTCGTTCGTGAAGAGGTAGTGGGTGCTCCGCCAGACCAGGAACGGCCACAGGGCCAGCCACAGCACCGCCAGCAGGGCCAGGCCGCCGATGACGGCGAGCGCGATCGAGCCGCCCCCGCCGGACGGCAGCAGGACCAGGCCGGCCACCACCGCCGCGACGGCGAGCACGAGCACCGCGACCGGCCGGATCAGCGCCTTCCAGTGCGGGTGCAGGTGCAGCACGACGTGCTCGTCCTCGGTGAGCACGTCATCGGGGAACGCCACGGGAACCTCCTCGCAGAAACGGACGCGCTGACCGTAGCCGCTCCCCTCCCGCCGGGGGATCAGCCGCGCGGCGGGAGTCCGCGATCAGCGGAGATGCAGGACGTCACCGGCCGCCAGGGCACGGGTGCCGGCGGGGGTGGCGACCAGGAGCTGGCCGTCGGCGTCCACGCCGGTCGCGGTGCCGGTCACCTCGTCGCCGCCGGGCAGCAGCACGCGTACCTGCCGGTCGATCGTCGCGCAGCTCGCCAGGTAGGCGTCGCGCAGGCCGCTGGCGACCGCGTCCCCACCGGCCGCGCGCCACTCGCCGTACCAGTCGGCGATCCCGCGCAGCAGCGCCCGCAGCAGCGGGTCCCGGTCGGTGGCCGCCGCGCCGGCCAGTTGCAGGGAGGTGGCCGGCAGCCCGGTCGGGTTCTCCGGCAGCTCGTCGGCGCGCAGCGTGACGTTGAGGCCGACACCGAGCACGATCGCGGGCGGCCCGGCCGGCGAGGGCCCGGGCACCGCCTCGGCGAGGATGCCGGCACACTTCGCGTCACCGACGAGCAGGTCGTTCGGCCACTTCAGGCCCGCGTCCAGCTCCGCCAGCCGGGTCACCGTCTCGACCAGGGCGACGCCGGCGAGCAGCGGCAGCCAGCCGTACCCCGTCTGGGGCGCCGACTGCCAGCCACGGTCGGCGACGGCCTCCCCGGGGCGGAGCAGCACGCTGGTGGCGATGCCGGCCCGGGCCGGCGACTGCCAGGCCCGGCCCCGCCGGCCGCGCCCGGCGCTCTGCCGCTCCGCGACCACCACCAGGCCCTCGGGCTCGCCGGCCCGGGCCGCCTCGGCGACGTCCGCGTTTGTCGAGCCGGTCTCGACGCGCAACTCCAGGCGGGCCCAGGGCCCGTGCGGGGCGACCAGCGCCCGCCGCAGCCGCGCCGCCGACAGCGGCGGGCGGTCCAGATCGGTGTACGGCGAGCCCGGCATCCCGTCAGCCTACGGCCGCCCCCGGCCGGCCGACCGGGGACGTCGCGGCCCGGCTGAGGCGAACTGCACAGCGGCGGTGGCCTGAACCATCGTTATATTCCCAGGGTGACTACCGAGACCGGGATCAACATCCACAGCACCGCGGGCAAGCTGGCCGACCTGGATCGGCGGGTCGACGAGGCGGTGCACGCCGGGTCGGCGCGCGCGGTCGAGAAGCAGCACGCGAGGGGCAAGAAGACCGCCCGCGAGCGGATCGAGATGCTGCTCGACGAGGGTTCCTTCGTCGAGCTGGACGAGCTGGCCCGGCACCGGTCCACCAACTTCGGGCTGGCGAAGACCCGCCCGTACGGCGACGGCGTCATCACCGGCTACGGCACCATCGACGGCCGGCAGGTCTGCGTCTTCGCCCAGGACTTCACGGTCTTCGGCGGCTCCCTGGGCGAGGTCTTCGGCGAGAAGATCGTCAAGGTCATGGACCTGGCCATGAAGATCGGCTGCCCGGTCGTCGGCATCAACGACTCCGGGGGCGCGCGCATCCAGGAGGGCGTCGCCTCGCTCGGCCTCTACGGCGAGATCTTCTTCCGCAACGTACGGGCCAGCGGCGTCATCCCGCAGATCTCCCTGATCATGGGCCCGTGCGCCGGTGGCGCGGTCTACTCCCCGGCGGTCACGGACTTCACGGTGATGGTCGACCAGACCTCACACATGTTCATCACCGGCCCGGACGTCATCAAGACGGTCACCGGCGAGGACGTGGGCATGGAGGAGCTGGGCGGCGCCCGTACGCACAACTCGCGCAGCGGCAACGCGCACTACCTCGCCGCGGACGAGCAGGACGCCATCGACTACGTCAAGGCGCTGCTGTCGTACCTGCCGTCGAACAACCTGGACGAGCCGGTCGTCTTCGACGCGCCCGCCGACCTCGACGTGACCGACGAGGACCGGGAGCTGGACACGCTGATCCCCGACTCGGCGAACCAGCCGTACGACATGCACCGGGTGATCGAGCACGTCCTCGACGACGGCGAGTTCCTGGAGGTCCAGCCGCTCTACGCGCAGAACATGGTCGTCGGCTACGGCCGGGTGGAGGGCCGTCCGGTGGGCGTGGTCGCCAACCAGCCGATGCACTTCGCCGGCACCCTGGACATCGCCGCCTCCGAGAAGGCCGCCCGGTTCGTACGCACCTGCGACGCGTTCAACATCCCGGTGCTGACCTTCGTGGACGTCCCCGGCTTCCTGCCCGGCACCGGCCAGGAGTGGGACGGCATCATCCGCCGGGGCGCGAAGCTCATCTACGCGTACGCCGAGGCCACCGTCCCGAAGGTCACCGTCATCACCCGCAAGGCGTACGGCGGGGCGTACGACGTGATGGGCTCCAAGCACCTCGGCGCGGACCTGAACTTCGCCTGGCCGACCGCGCAGATCGCGGTGATGGGGGCGCAGGGCGCGGTGAACATCCTCTACCGCTCGGAACTGGCCGCCGCCGAGGACCCGGCCGCCGTGCGGGCCGAGAAGATCGCCGAGTACGAGGACACCCTCGCCAACCCGTACATCGCGGCGGAGCGCGGCTACGTGGACAGCGTCATCCCGCCGCACGAGACGCGCGCCCAGATCGTCCGCGCGCTGCGGGTGCTGCGCACCAAGCGCGAGACCCTGCCGCCGAAGAAGCACGGCAACATCCCGCTCTGACGCCCCTGCCCCGCGGGATCCGCGCGGTGTCCCCCGTCGACCGTGGCAGGTCACGGCTGCCCTGACATCGCGCGGACCGGGGGTGGGGCGCCCGATCGGTGGGCGGCGGTCAGCAGGACGGGTTGGCGGCGGCGCACATGCGCCGCGCGGCCAGCCCGGCGAGGCGGACCAGGTCGGCCTCGGCGGTCGGTTCCAGGATCAGCACGCTCACCAGGTCGCCGACCCGCACCACCACGGTCGCGTCCGGCGTGGACGGGTGGCCGGGCACCTGCCCGTCGGCCGGGTCGAGGGTCGCGGCGACGGAGTGGCGCAGCAGCAGGGACTCGTCACCGGCGAAGTCGCGGCGCGGCACGTCCCAGCGGTGCACGTCCTCGACGGTGACGGACTCGCCGCCCCACTCGATCGACCGCACCTCCCGCCACTCCCGGCAGACGGTGAGTTGCCTGCGCAGTCCGTCGAAGAACCGGGCGGCCCCGTCGTCCCGCATCCGGTGCAGGTCCTGGACGACCAGGACGTCGCCGAGCCGCCCCCCGCCGGTCGCCGGTCGCAGCACCGTCTGGGACCGGCTCACCCAGGTCTCCTGCGCCGGCACACCGCTGTCGCGCCTGGTGGCGCACTGGCGGAGGGCCATGCCCACGTCGACGGTCCCGCCCAGGCCGGCCTCGCTGAGTTGCAGACCGCTGCGCGCCGTCAGGTCGTCCTGTTGCAGCAGGGCCGCCGGGGGGATCTCGACCCGGGCCACCGGCGCCGCCGCCCGCGACGGGGACGCCGCCGGGGCCAGCCCCCGCCGCCCGGACCGGTCCCCGACTGCCACGGCGGAGGCGGAGACGACGACGAGCACCGCGACCGCCGCCAGCACCGCCGTACGCCTGCTGCGCCTGCGGGCCCGGGCGCGGATCTCCGCCGGCTCCGGCCAGCGGACCTCGCGCAGGTCGCGGTGCAGTTGCTCGACGAACGTCGTCTCGTCACGCATCGGCGGCCTCCTCCAGGTCAGAGACGGCGAGCAGCCCGGCGAGCGCGGCGCGCCCCCGGAAGAGTCGGGCCTTGACGGTGCCCACCGGGGCGGCCGTCTGCCGGGCCACCTCGGCGACCGGCATGCCGACCAGGTAGTAGAGGGCGATCGCGGTGCGCTGCTCCTCGGGGAGCCGGCGCAGGGCGGTGACCACCTCGACGGTGGCGGTGTCCGGGCCGGGCACGCTCTCGCCGGGGCCGTGGCGCAGGTAGGCGCGGGCCCGGCTGCGCAGGCTGCGCCACCGGCTGACCGCGATCCGGCTCGCCACCACCCGCACCCACGCCTCCGGCTCCTCGTACGCGCTCACCGTCGACCAGCGCTGCCAGGCCCGGATGTACGCCTCCTGCACGGCGTCCTGCGCCTCGGCGAGGTCGCCCGTCAGCGCGTAGACGTAGCCGAGCAGCCGTTGGCGGCTGCCCCGGTAGAACTCGTCGAATCCGTCGACGTCCGGCACCTGCTACCTCCCCGTGACGGTCGCAGGGGACACGCGTCGGACGGTGCCGCCGGTTGCCCGGTCGACCGGTCAATTTCCGGGCGTCAGGCCGGCCTCGGTGAGGATCGGGCCGGCCAGCAGCAGCGCGCCGACGCCGAGGGCGGCCAGGTTGACCAGGGCGAAGACGGTGACCCAGAAGAAGGCCGGCAGCGGGGTGAGGCCGGCGAGCTGGTCGGCGTCGGAGGCGGGCATCCGACCCCGCGAGCGCAGCCGTTGCAGCTCCACCACCGGTCGCACCCCGCCGAGCAGCAGGAACCACACCCCGGCGTACGCGAACGCCGCCTGCACCTGCGGCTCGGCGTACCAGGAGACGGCGAGGACCACCCCGCCGGTGACCAGCAGCGAGAGCACGCCGAAGACGTTGCGGATCATGATCAGCATGGCCAGCAGCAGCGCCACGGCGACCCAGAGCAGCAGGGTGATCCGGTTGCCGCCGAGCAGCCACGCGCCGGCCAGCCCGACCAGCGGCGGGGCGACGTAGCCGGCGAGCAGGGTGAGGATCATCCCGGGGCCGGTGGGCCGGCCGGCGGAGAGGGTCAGCCCCGAGGTGTCCGAGTGCAACCGGATGCCGTGCAGCCGGCGGCCGGTGAGCAGGGCGGCCAGCGCGTGCCCGCCCTCGTGGGCGATGGTGATGGCGTTGCGGGCGATCCGCCAGGGCAGCCGGGTGGAGACGACCACCAGCGCGACGGCGGCGGTCAGCAGCACCAGCAGGGGCGGTGGGTCCGGCTGCGCCGCGAACAACTTGTCCCAGAGACCGCCGAGCCCGTCGATCGACACCATGGGGCGCGAGCCTACCGGCCCCGACCTGTGTCGCTGCGTCCTCGTCGGCCCGAAGCCTGGAACGCTGGTCCGGTGGCGACAGGAGCGGAAGGTGGACGCCGGTGACCGCGGCACCCCTGGAACCCCACGTCGGCCTGTGGACCGAGGCCGAGTACCTCGCCATGGGCGAGACCGCGAACCGGATCGAGTTGCTCGACGGGAGCCTGCTCGTCAGCCCTGCCCCGAGCAAGCGGCACCAGCGGGTGTCGTGGCTGCTGGCCAACAGCCTGGACGGCGCGGCGGATGCCCTCGCGGTCTTCGAGGCGGTGAACGTCCGGCTCGGTGTCGACCGCATCGTCATCCCTGACGTGGTGGTGGCTGACACCGACGACGAGGGCACCGTCGTCGAGGCGGGCGAGGTGGTCCTCGTCTGCGAGATCGTCTCGCCGGGGAACGCGGCCGCCGACCGGTTGGTCAAGATGCAGCTCTACGCGATCGCCGGGATCCCGTGGTACCTGCTGGTGGAGCAGGACGGCGCCGGCCACTCGCTGCGGCTGCACCGGCTCGACGGCGCGCACTACGTCGAGGACCAGGTGGCGAAGCCGGGCGAGGAGTTCCGCCTGGCTGAGCCTATCCGGTGGCGCGTCGACCCGGCCGCGCTGCGCTGAGGCGGAGAGCGCCTCACCCGGTCCGCTCGCCGGCTGCGGTGCCACCCGCCGCCGGGGTGGCCGGCTTCCGCCGTTCATGAAGATTTCCTTAGCTCCCCTTGCCATTAGGGGCACTTACCTCCAAAGATGGATGTCAATTCAGTCCGGCGTCCTTGGAGGCATCCATGACCCGTACCGGAACATCCCTTCGGCGGCTGCTGGCCGCCACCCTGGCGGCCCTCGCCACCGCGGCGGCGGGGCTCGTCGCGACCGCGACCCCCGCGGCGGCCGCCACCACGCCCGGCATCGACGTGTCGCACTACCAGGGCGCCATCAACTGGACCAGCGTCCGCAACGCGGGCATCCAGTTCGCCTTCATCAAGGCGACCGAGGGCACCAGCTACAAGGACCCGAGGTTCAACACGAACTACGTGGCCGCCTACAACGCCGGCGTCATCCGGGGCGCGTACCACTTCGCCCGGCCCAACATCTCCTCCGGGGCGGTACAGGCGAACTACCTGGCCTCCAACGGCGGCGCCTGGTCGGCCGACAGCCGCACCCTCCCGGCCGCGCTGGACCTCGAAGCAAACCCGTACGCGGGCGGCTACTGCTACGGCCTGAGCACGACCGGCATGCGCAACTGGGTGCAGGACTTCCTGAACACCTACCGCTCCCGCACCGGCCGCTACGCCGTCATCTACACCACCACGAGCTGGTGGAACCAGTGCACCGGCAGCTGGACGGCCCCCTGGGCCAACCACCCGCTCTGGGTCGCCCGCTGGTCGAGCACCGTCGGCACGCTGCCGGCCGGGGCGCCGTTCTGGAGCTTCTGGCAGTACACCGACCGGGGCAGCGTCGCCGGAATCAGCGGCGGGGTCGACCGCAACCACTGGAACGGTGACCGGAGCCGGCTGATCGCGCTGGCCAACAACACCTGAGCCTGAATCGCCTGGGGAGGCGGTTGGCGGCAGCGGGATCGGTTGTCACCGTACGGTCGACAACTGGTCCGGCTGCCGCCACGCCGCTCTCGCGGGCGTCAGACCTGCCGTCGGGCCGCCACGGGCACGGTCGCCGCGTTCTCGCGGGCGAGCGCGTTCCGCCGGGCGAAGCGCCGGACGCCCACCCCGGCGAGGGTGACGGTGACGACGCTGAGCAGTGCGAACAGCAGCGGCAGGCCGGCGGCGACGAGCAGCAGGACGATGTCGCCGAGGGCCACGAGCATCCACAGTGCCACTCGGGGCCGGGCGTCCCTCCGTCGGTAACCCATGTCGTACCCTCCCTTCCGTCGTGAAGGTCAGATACCCCGTACGGCGGAAGATCATGCGAGTCGATCTCGCAACGGGCGCGAATCCCGCGGGTCAGTCCTTGCGGTCGGGCACGAAGCCCTTGGCGATCCGGTCGAAGTCGGCCAGCTTGGCCTGCCAGTCCTTCGCGGCGACCTCCCAGCGCAGGGCGTAGCCCCGGTTCTTGGCCGTGACGAAGCCCCGGTTGCGGACGTGGATCCGCGTGCCGTCGCGGGTCTCCAGCCACTCCCAGTCCGCGCAGGTCTTCCAGTAGCCGTCGCAGCTCGTGATATCGACGTACTGGTAGTTGTTCACGCGGCTCTTGCGGTTCGGTTCCTGCTGCTTCCAGTCGGCCAGCGCGTCCGGCTGCGGGTTGCTGGTCCACTGGACCAGCAGCTCGCCCACACCGTTGGGCTCGTCGAAGACGACGGTGTTCTGCCCGGCGTTGCGGCGCACCCAGTTCGCCGGGATCGGCACCGTGAAGCCGCCCGGGTCCTTGTGCAGCTTCCAGCCCGCCGGCAGCGCGTCCGGGGTCGGCGACGGGGTGGCCGACGGCGTCGGGCTCGGCGCGGCGCTCGTGGGCGGGGCCGGCGCGGAGGACTGCGGCGGCTGCCCCTGCGAGGTCGCCGCGCCGGTCGGGTCGGCCTGCGGGCTGCCGCCGCCGTCCCCACCGTCGCCGCTCGTCAGCATCGGCACGACCGCCACCAGGCCGATCAGCAGCAGCGCCACCAGTACGCCGATCAGGACGTTGCGCCGGGTGTTGTTCGGCTTCGTACCGTCGGACGCCACGACCGTCGCCCGGCCGGACGGCGGGCTGACCGGCGCGGGCATCACCGAGGTGGGATTCGCCGGCCTGCCGGGCGCCGGGACCGCCGGCTCGGCCTTCGTGTCGTCGAGCGCGGGCTTCGGCGGGTCGACCTTCGCCGTCGGGGCCGCGTCCGAGGTGGAGGATCCGACCTTCGCGGTCGGCACGGAGTCCGAGGAGAGCGCCGCCGTCGCGTCCTCGGCGGTGGACGCCGAGGCGGCACCGGCGGCGGCCGCCGCCAGCGGCGCGCGCGGCGCCGGCGGGCTGATCGGCTTGTCGGCCCCGCCCTCGGCCGGTCGCGGCGCCGGCACCAGCGGCGGGCGCGGCTCACGCGGACCGTTCGGCCCCGGCCGGCGTACGCCGTCCAGCAGCGGAATCGTGCGGGTGCGCTTGCCGCCGGCGCGGCGCAGCAACTTCTCCGCCACCTCGGCGGTGATCCGCTCCTTCGGGTCCTTGCGCAGCAGGCCGTTGAGCACCGGCTTGAGCGGCCCGGCGTTCTTCGGCGGCGGCATCGGCTCGGTGGCCAGCGCGGCCAGGGTGGCGATCGCCGACGGTCGCGCGTACGGCGACTTGCCCTCGACCGCCGCGTAGAGGGTGGCGCCCAGCGACCAGAGGTCGGCCTCCGGCCCGGCGGTGCCCTCGCGGGCCCGCTCCGGCGAGATGTACGCGGGCGACCCGAGCACCATTCCCGTGCGGGTCACGTTGGGGTCGCCGGGAATCGTGGCGAGGCCGAAATCGGTCAGCACCACCCGGCCGTCGTCGCCGAGCAGCACGTTGCCGGGCTTGACGTCGCGGTGCATCACGCCGGCCTTGTGCGCCGACTTCAGCGCGGCCAGCACGCCCAGGCCGATCTCCACTGCGCGCGCCGGCGTCACCGGGCCGTCCTCGGCGAGCGTGTCCTGCAACGACTTCGACGCCACGTACTCCATGACGATCCACGGGTCGCCGTCGGTGCGCAGCACGTCGAAGATGCGGACCACGTTGATGTGGTTGAGCCGGGCGATGGCCCGGGCCTCACGCAGCGAGCGTTCCCGCATCTCGCGGCGCTCCTCGTCGGTGAGGCTGGGCGGCGGGACGAGTTCCTTGATCGCCACGTCCCGGTGCAGCACCTCGTCGCGCGCCTTCCACACCCGACCCATGCCGCCCTGACCGAGCGGCGAGAGAAGCCGGTATCGGTCAGCGACGAGTTGGGGCAGCGCGTTCGACATCGCCCAGACGGTACCCGGAGCCGACGACGCTCACACCGCCGGCACGCCACTGTGCGGTTCAGGTCAACCTCTCCGACGCGTACGCTGACGCCATGTCTGCCGAAGAGCCGCTGTTCCGGGTCGTCCGCGGGGTCCCCACCGCCGAGGAACTGGCCGCGCTGGTGGGCGCGATCGTCGTACGGTCCCGCCCGGCCGCCGCGACCCCTCCGGTCGCCGCGTCCGCCTGGGCGCGCTCCGGCCGGCCCGTCGCGGCGGCGGTCGCCGGCCCCGGCGCCTGGCGGGCGTCCGGCCTGCCCCGCTGACCTTTTCCGCACGGATCACCGCAGCTCGGCGCCCCTGCACACCCGCAGGGCAGCCGGTGTGTGCCGGGGCGGGGCTGCCGACACCCCCGGGACCCATTAACCTCACTCAGGGAAACGACGCAGTGACGGGCAGGGAGGGCCGATGATCCCCGAGGAGGACGGTCCAGCGTCCTGGCTCCGCGGCTACGGCGGCATCGAGGCCGACATCCGCCAGCTCCGCGAGTTCGCCGACAAGCTCCAGGCCGAAGTGGAACGCAACTACGCCCCGCACCTGTCGTACATCGCCGCGGACCTGACAGCACCGGTGCCCAACCCGGCCGACGCGTTCATCGAGCTGGTCGACTTCCTGCGCGCGCACCACGAGACCCAGCAGGCCACCGCCGACATGGTCTGGGGCGTCCGCGACGTCACCGGCCACCTGGCCGTCGCCGCCGGCACCGTCGCCACCCGCTACACCGGGTCCGACGCCTTCGCCGCCGCGCGCGTGACCGACATCGAGCGGGCCCTCGCCAACCCGGCCCCCACAGCACCTCGCGGCGCGCCGCCGATGCTGCCCGATCCCACCGGGCCGGAACCCGCGCCGGGACAGGGACGGGGACAGGGTCCGGTGGTGCTGCCATGATCGAACGGGGCACCGGCGGCCGCACGTCCGCCCTCACCGACTGGCGGCTGATGGACGTCGCCAGCATGTGGGCCTGCCTGCAGGACCACGACACCACCAACCACTGGAAGCAGGTCGCCGGCTGGCGCAAGATCTGCGACCTCGCCCGGATGCACCTGAGCCGGCTCCAGGAATACCGCAAGGGGCTCGCCGAGGCATGGCCCCCGGAGACCAACGAGGCGGCCCGGGCGTACGTCCGCGAACTGGACGAGCTCATCGACAAGGTGCAGCGCACACACGACGCCGCCAGCGCCAACTACACCGCGCTCTCCGCCGCCACGCAGGCCATCAGCGCCACCCGCACGGAACTGAAGAAGATCTACGAGACGTACGCCGTCAAGGTCCAGGAGAAGCAGACGTACGACGCGACGCTCGCCGACCCGAAGGCAGCCATGGGCAGCCGGGTCCCCGACCGCCCCGTGACGGACGCGGACCTCGAACGCCTCAACGTCCAGGCGCGCGGCATCATGTACGGCCTCAGCGGCGAACTCCAACACGCCCGAGTAATGCTCCAAAAACCCCCGCCCGTCAGGACACCACGGCCCGGAACCGACCCCGGATCCGCAGATCTATACGGCGGCGGGCCACCGCCAACCATCCCGCCAATCATCCCGCTACCGCTGGCGACGTCGACCGGCGCACCATCGGTCCGCACACCGTCCGGACCTATTCGACCTGTCCAGACCCCCACCGCGCCGAACACCGGTCCCATTCTGGGCGGAACTGGCGCTGGGTTGGTGCCGGCACCAGCCGGCCCTAGCCTTCCAAGCGCCACACCGCCCGCACCACCCAACTCACCTGCTGGGGGCGGAGCGACGCCTCCGCTGCCGACAGGAATCAGTCGGCCCAGTGCCACAGCGCCGCAACACGGCCCCTTGGGGCGCCCGAACCTGAGAGGCGCTAGCGGCCCAGCCCACCCGACGCAACCACCTTCGAATCGCGCCATGCCACCTGGCGGATTGATCGGAGGAGTACCTGGCATGGGGCTTGGCCAACCCAGTGCGGGCCACAATCAACCACGCCGAGTGAATCCGATCGGGGGTTTGATCGGCGGTGGCGGTGCGGGCACAGCACCGACAGGCGGAGCGGGATCCCGACCCGGCGGAAGCCGAGGTTTTGGGCTTACTCAGGGCATGCCCCCCATCGGAGGTACTCCGCTCGGAAATGCGGCGGGAATGGGCGGCCCGAACGGTGCAACCGGACGTCGCGGGCGGCACGAGACCGAGCAAGCTCGTCGTTGGGACCCAGACCATCCATGGGAGACAGATCAGGGGGTCCCCCCGATCGTAAGTTCACCCAATGAGGAGGGACCGATAGACCCAGGGCCG
The DNA here is from genome assembly GCF_040649055.1 of Micromonospora sp. NPDC049060. Taxonomy (NCBI): domain Bacteria; kingdom Bacillati; phylum Actinomycetota; class Actinomycetes; order Micromonosporales; family Micromonosporaceae; genus Micromonospora; species Micromonospora sp. NPDC049060. Next base: position 34,691 of record NZ_JBEZEV010000017.1, on the reverse strand, counting down.
ACCATCGGCCTTAACAGGTGAGGATACGTGCAGTTCTCGGCGCGCTTACGCTAAGCGTGTCCATGTTAACTTTCCCCGCCGCTCGAAATGAAATCCTGAATCATGCACACCAGCCACACGGCGTAGACCGCATCCGAGGCGACCAGTGGCATCTGCGAGAGCTTAAGTTAAGCCAAGCACATCAGATAACTCGCGGGGAAGGCATCGTTGTTGCCGTACCAGACACCGGCGTTGCCGCACATCCCGACCTTCGCAAAAATCTGCTCGCCGGAACAGATGTCATTCCTGGCGGTAGTGGCGACGGCCGGCAGGACAGAAATGGACACGGCACGGGGATGGCGGGATTAATAGCTGCGCACGGCCAGGCCTCGAGCGCAGGCGCACTCGGCATCGCCCCCGAGGCTAAGGTCCTTCCGATCATGTCGTCATCGGCCGACAATCTAGGTGACGCCGACGACCTAGCCCTAGGAATAGAGTTCGCGATTTCTGAAGGCGCTGATGTGATCAGTGTATCCAGCGGGGGAAACACTAGCCCACGCCTGACACAGGCCGTAAAGAAAGCCTTAGCGTCCAACATTGTAGTCGTAGCCGGCGCTGGCAATATTCCGAACGATAGAACCGTTGCTTACCCTGCTCGGGAACCTGGCGTAATCGCGGTAGGCGGGATAGATCAGGCTGGACAGCATGCAGCCATATCCACAACCGGCGCGGAAGTCGATTTAGCTGCTCCGGCAGTCGATATCTACAGCACGAGTGTTGGCGGCAAGTACCGCAAGGCGACGGGAACCTCCGGCGCTACCGCGATCGTTGCTGGGGCCGTCGCGTTGATCCGATCCAAGTATCCGTACCTGCCGGCCTCCGAGGTGGCGCACAGGCTCACCGCCACAGCGATCGACAAGGGCCCTCCGGGACGGGACGACGAGTACGGCCACGGGGTCATCGACCTGGTGGCGGCGTTGACGGCTGACGTACCGCCGTTGGGTTTCGGATCGGCGACGGCGAGCGTGCCGGCCCACACCCCCTCGACCACGACGGCGGTAGCGGAGCCGGCGGGCGACGGGAACGGTGCGGCGACGGCCCGTGGCCTGGTCACCCTCGGCGTGATCGTGGCGGCCGGCGGCGCGTGGACGCTCATCGCCCGTCGGCACCGTCGGGGCGACGACCCGCCGCCCCGCGTCAGTCGCTGAGCAACCCGGAGAACGGGAACGGGCGTGGAAGGGGTCGACACGTCCCACCCGAGACGTCGTCGTCCAGGTCAGCCGGTAACGTCGGCGACGTGCCGAAGTCCTTGCCGCTCCGCCTCGTGCTCGCCTCCGCCAGCCCTGCCCGCCGCAAGATTCTCCAGGCCGCCGGGATCGAGACGGACGTGCTGGTCAGCGGCGTCGACGAGTCCCTCGTGGTCACGGAGCGGGCCGAGGAGCTCTGCCTGGAACTGGCCCGCCTGAAGGCGCAGGCGGTACTCACCCGGCTGCGGCCGGTCGACGACCAGCGGACGCTGGTGATCGGGTGTGACTCGGTGCTGGCCTTCGAGGGGGAGATCTTCGGCAAGCCGACCGACGAGGCCGACGCCACCCGGCGCTGGGAGCGGATGCGCGGGCGCAGCGGTGTGCTGCACAGCGGGCACTGCCTGATCGACGTCGAGGCCGGGCGGCGGGCCGAGGCGGTCGCCTCCACCGTCGTGCACTTCGCCGACATCGGCGACGACGAGATCGCCACGTACGTGGGTACGGGCGAGCCGCTGGCCGTGGCGGGTGCCTTCACGATCGACGGCCTGGGCGGGCCCTTCGTGGAGCGGATCGAGGGTGATCCGAGCACGGTCATCGGGCTCAGCCTGCCGATGCTGCGCCGCCTGCTCGCCGAGTTGGACCTGCGGCTCACAGATTTGTGGACGAAGGTCGCGCCCGGCAACCAGACGGTCGAGTCGCTCGGTTAGCGTCCGCTCATGACCACCAAGTCGATCCCGCTCACGTCGGAACTGCATTCGTACCTGGTCGGGCACGGTGCGCCGCCGGACGAGATCATGCGGGACCTGGCCGAGGAGACCCGCGCGGCCCTGCCGAACGACGCGCAGATGCAGGTCGCACCGGAGCAGGCCGCCTTCCTGACCTTCCTTACCCGGCTGCTCGGGGTGCGGCAGGCCGTCGAGGTGGGCACGTTCACCGGGCTCTCGTCGCTGGCGATCGCCCGTGGGCTGCCCGAGGGCGGGCGGCTGACCTGCTTTGACATCTCTGAGGAGTTCACCGGAATCGCCCGGCGGTACTGGGCCCGCGCCGGCGTGGACGACCGGATCGAGCTGCGCATCGGCCCGGCCGGCGACACGCTGCGCGAGCTGCCCCACGAGCGCCACCTGGACTTCGCGTTCATCGACGCCGACAAGACCGGCTACCCGGTCTACTGGGCGGAGCTGGTGCCCCGGATGCGTCCCGGCGGGGTGATCGCGGTCGACAACGTGCTGCGCGGTGGCCGGGTGATCGCCCCGCAGAACGCCGACGACCGGGCCATCGCGGCGTTCAACGACGAGGTGCTCGCCGACGTCCGCGTCGACGCGGTGATGCTCCCGATCGCCGACGGCCTCACCCTGGCCCGAGTGCACTGACCCTGACCGGCCTCTGCGCGATCTTGGTAGGCAACAGCCCCTGGAGGGGCCGTTTCCTACCAAGATCCAGCGGATCCACCGGGACCCAAGGTCCACCGGGATGCAAGATCCACGGAGGACGCAAGAACCGCCGGAGATCCAAGATCCGCGAGGGGCGCTGGCGTCAGGCGGGGGTCGGGGATCGGAGGTCGGCGGGGGCCGGGCGCAGGGCGCGGCCCAGGCGGGCGGCGAGCAGCGCAGCCGCCGCGATGAAGGCCGGCAGCAGCAGGAAGGCCAGGTGCGGTCCGACGCCGTCGGCCACCCAGCCGAGCGCGACCGGCGCGATCCCGAAGCCCACCCCCATCGAGTACGACGCATAGCCGGCCGCCCGGTCCGCAGCCGGCCCGGCGACGGCGAGCGCGATCGAGATCGCCAGCGGGTAGTGCAGGGCGTTGCCGAGGCCGAGGACGACCAGGCCGGTGACGGCGAGCCAGCCGACCGGCGCGATCCAGAAGAGCGCGAACCCGGCCAGCGACACGCCCAGCGCGGCCAGCAGCAGCGGCACGGGCCGGTACCGCAGGGCGAGCCGGCCCCCGGCGAGCCGGCCCACGAACATGCCGCAGACGATCGCGGCGACGGCGGCCGAGGCGCCGCCGGCCGCCATCCCGGCATGCGAGCGGAGCACGTCGGCCGTCCAGAGCGACAGGCAGACCTCGATCGAGCCGGTGACCGCCATCAGCACCCAGGCGATCCAGTACGCCACCGGCAGGCGTCGGCCAGCCCCGTGGACGCCGGCCCCCGAGGCGACCCCGCCGGAAACCGGAAGGCCGGAAACCGAAGAGTCGAGAGCCGGAGAGCCGGGAGCCGAAGAGCCAGAAGCCGGAGAGCCGGGAGCCGAAGAGCCGGGAGCCGCGGCAGCGGGGGCGGGCTGCGGCAGGCGTACGCGGAAAGTCACGGCGGCGAGCGCGACCAGTGCGATCAGGCCGACCTCGACGGCCATCGCCGGTCGCCAGCCCCATCCTGCGTCGACGCTGGCGCCGATGACCAGCGGGGCGAGGATGCCGGCGCCGGCGCAGGCGGCATTGGCCTCGGTCAGCGCCGCTGGCGCGCCGGCGCCGTGCCGGTCGGTGAGTACCACGGACACGCCGCTGATCACCAGCATGCCGAAGGCGGCGATCACGGCTACGGCGGTGATCGTGGCGGGCAGGGCGCGGACGACGCCCAGGGCGGCGACGCCGGCCGCCACGCCGGCCAGCCCGACCCAGATCGCCCGGCCCCGGCCGAGGCGGCGGGCCAGGGGTGCGAAGAGCGCCCCGCCGGCCAGCGCGCCGACGGCGATGCCGGTGCTGTGCAGGCTTGCGACGGCGGCCGAGGTGCCCTGTTCGTCGCGGAGCAGCGGCACGACCGGCCCGAAGCCGTAGAGGAAGAAGCCCCACAGTCCCAGCTGGGCGTAGGTCAGCCAGGTGAGCCGGTCACGGGTTAGCTGGGGCACCGGCCTCACGCTACAAGCGCCGGGCCGGTGCCCCGCCCGTGGTGAGAGGCAACTCTCCCCCAGCGTCAGGAAGGGCACCTTCCTCTACCGCAGGCGTCAGGAAGGTGCCCTTCCTTACACCTCAGCGGACGCTGCGGGCGAACTGGCGGGCGGCCCAGACGACGCCGGCGGCGGCGAGGAGCGCGATGATGCCGAGGCCCTGCCAGACCTTGTCGTCGCCGAGCTGGCCGGCGAAGAGGGCCCGGGTGCCGTCGACCGCCCAGGAGAACGGGTTCCACTCGGCGATGCCCTGGAGCCAGCCGGGGGCGAAGGTCAACGGCAGCAGGATGCCGGAGAGCAGCAGCACGGGCTGGGCCACGGTGTTCATCAGGGGGGCCAGCGCGTCCTCGCTCTTGACCTTGAGCGCGATGCCGTAGGAGACGGCCGAGGTCATCAGCGCGATCAGGGCCAGCATGAGGTACGCCAGCAGCAGGTCGACGAGGGAGACGTGCAGGTCGAACAGGAGCGCGAGCAGGGTGATGATGACCGCCTGCACGATGAGCGACACCACGTCGCGCAGCGAGCGGCCGAGCAGCAGGGCGAGGCGGCTGATCGGGGTGACCCGGGAGCGTTCGATGACCCCGGCGCGCAGCTCGGCGATCAGGCCGAAGCCCTGGAAGAGGCCGCCGAAGATGGCCAGCAGCACCAGCAGGCCGGGTACGAAGATCTTGTAGGCCTCCGCCTGGGTGGGCGCGTTCAGCGCCGGCTTGAGCAGCGGGGCGAAGAGCAGCAGGTACATCACCGGCTGGAAGACGCCGACGAAGACCCAGACGGGGTTGCGCAGCAGTAGCTGGAGCTGCCGCTGGAAGATCAGCCAGGTGTCACGGGCGAGTTTCATGGGATCTCTCCGGTCGGGATCAGGACTCGCGCAGCGAGCGGCCGGTCTTGGTGAGGAAGACGTCGTCGAGGCTGGGCCGGTGCAGCTCGATGGACCTGAGCCCGAGGCCGGCGGTGTCGACGCGGCGCAGGATCTGCGGGATGGCCGTGGCGCCCTCGTCGACGTAGAGGCGTAGCCCGCCCTCCTCGGCGGTCTCCATCTTGTTGACGTACGGCTCGCCGTCGAGCAGCTGCGCGGCCTGCGGGGTGGCCGCCGCGTCGAGCCCGACCAGCACGACGTCGCCGGAGATCTCGCGCTTCAGCTCCGTCGGGGTGCCCTCCGCGACCACCTCGCCGTGATCCATGATCGCGATCCGGTCGCAGAGCGCGTCGGCCTCCTCCAGGTAGTGGGTGGTGATGAAGACGGTCATGCCGTCGCCCCGCAGCCGGCGGATCTCGTCCCACATGTGCGCCCGGCTCTGCGGGTCGAGGCCGGTCGTCGGCTCGTCGAGGAAGACGATGCTCGGCTCGTGGATGATGCCGAGGGCGATCTCCACCCGCCGGCGCTGACCGCCGGAGTACGTCTTGCACTTACGGTCGGCGTACTCGGTGAGCTGGAAGGCGTCGAGGGCGCGGGCGGCCCGCCGGTGCGCGTCGGCCTTGCCGATGCCGTACATCCGGGCGTGCAGGACGAGTTCCTCCCGGGCGGTGGACTCGTCCCAGGTGCTGCCGCCCTGGGCGACGTAGCCGATGCGGCGGCGCACCTCGGCCGGGTCCTTGCGCAGGTCGACCCCGGCGACGGTCGCCTCGCCGCCGTCCGGCTCGATGAGCGTGGCCAGCATCCGCAGGGTGGTGGTCTTGCCGGCGCCGTTGGGGCCGAGGAAACCGAAGATCTCCCCCTCGGTGACCTTCAGGTCGACGCCGCGCACCGCGTCGACGGTCTTCTTCTGGCGACCCTCTCGGGAGCGGAACGACTTCCGCAACCCTCTGGTCTCGATCATGTCTGCTCCTGGTCGTCCGGGCCGGTGCCACCGGCCACCTGTCTGTCCCTCGGAGACGACGCCGGACGGCATGCTTCCCCCGTGGCGCCCCGGGCAGGCTAACGCGATATAGCTCTTTTGGTCAACGTTGATTATTCGCCCTCCGTCGGCCGGGGCGGCAGCTGCTCCTCCCAGCCCTCCCAGCCCTGCGCCCGCTCCAGCCCCTCGGGCAGGTACGACACCCCCGACTCGATCCGTTCCGCGATCCGCTCGCACCAGGAGATCTCCGCCTCGGAGCGGGCGGTCCACAGTTCGAACATCCACCCCACGTGCACCGGCTTGGTCGAACGCATCCAGCCAGAACTCAACGACGTACGCATCCACTCGACACCGGCGCGCAGCAGGTTCGCCCGGTTGCGCAGGGCGGCCGCCGCCTCCTCGCGCGGCATCGCGGGCAGGAAGGAGAACGCCGCCGCGAACGGATCCGGCGGCTCGTGCAGCTGCCACCACAGGCCGCGCAGCAGCGACTCGAACTCCTCCTCGCCCTTCGGCGTCACCTCGTACGTGGTGCGGGCCGGACGGGCGCCCACCTGCTCGGTGGCCACCTCGCGCAACAGCCCTTCCTGGGTCAGCTTGCGCAGGGCGTGGTAGATCGATCCGGGCTGCACGTTCGCCCATCTGTCGGCGCTCCAACTGAGCAGCTCACGGCGCACGTCGTAGCCGTGCACGGGCTGCATCCAGCGCACCAGCCCGAGGATCATCATTCGCGTGGCAGACACCGGACGAGCGTAATAAGCAAATTTGACTAGGGCGCGGTGAACAGTGCGGCATCCCACACTGAGCGATCGTTAGGGCCGCCACGGTGGCCGATACACTCCCGGTCAGTGACCCTCCGGGAGGAGCCAGCAAGGTGCGCAAGGTACTCATCGCCAACCGCGGCGAGATCGCCGTCCGCGTCATCCGCGCCTGTCGCGACGCCGGCCTCGGCAGCGTCGCCGTCTACGCGGACTCCGACCGGGACGCCCTGCACGCCACGCTGGCCGACGAGGCGTACGCGCTCGGCGGCGACACCGCCACCGACACGTACCTGCGGATCGACAAGCTGCTGGAGATCGCCGCGAAGGCCGACGCCGACGCGGTCCACCCCGGCTACGGCTTCCTCTCCGAGAACGCCGACTTCGCCCAGGCCGTCATCGACGCCGGGCTGACCTGGATCGGCCCCACCCCGCAGGCGATCCGGGACCTCGGCGACAAGGTCACCGCCCGGCACATCGCCCAGCGCGCCGGCGCGCCCCTGGTGCCCGGCACCCCCGACCCGGTCGGCGGCCCCGACGAGGTGTTGGCGTTCGCCGTCGACCACGGCCTGCCGGTCGCCATCAAGGCCGCCTTCGGCGGCGGCGGGCGCGGGCTCAAGGTGGCCCGCACCATGGAGGAGATCCCGCACCTGTTCGAGTCGGCCACCCGCGAGGCGGTCGCCGCGTTCGGCCGGGGCGAGTGCTTCGTCGAGCGCTACCTGGACCAGCCGCGCCACGTCGAGGCGCAGGTGCTGGCCGACCGGCACGGCAACGTGATCGTGGTCGGCACCCGGGACTGCTCGCTCCAGCGCCGCCACCAGAAGCTGGTCGAGGAGGCCCCCGCGCCGTTCCTCACGGACGCCCAGCGGGCCCAGATCCACGACAGCGCCAAGGCCATCTGCCGCGAGGCGGGCTACCACGGCGCCGGCACGGTGGAATACCTGGTCGGCGCCGACGGCACCATCTCCTTCCTGGAGGTCAACACCCGACTCCAGGTCGAGCACCCGGTCACCGAGGAGACCGCCGGCATCGACCTGGTCCGCGAGCAGTTCCGGATCGCCGACGGCGAGCGGCTGCGGTTCACCGAGGACCCGACGCCGCGCGGGCACTCGATCGAGTTCCGGATCAACGGCGAGGACCCGGGCCGCACCTTCCTGCCCGCCCCCGGCACGGTCACCGCGCTGCGGCTGCCCACCGGCCCCGGCGTCCGGGTCGACACCGGCATCTCCGCCGGCGACGTGATCGGCGGCAACTTCGACTCGCTGCTGGCCAAGGTGATCATCACCGGCGAGACGCGTACCGAGGCGCTGGAGCGCGCCCGCCGCGCCCTGGACGAGATGGTCGTCGAGGGCATGGCCACCGCGCTGCCGTTCCACCGGCTGGTCGTCCGGGACGAGGCGTTCACCGCCGAGCCCTTCACCGTGCACACCCGGTGGATCGAGACCGAGTTCGACAACACCGTCGCGCCGTTCACCGCCGCCGCCGGCCCCGCCGACGCGCCGGCCGAGCGCGAGACCGTCGTGGTCGAGGTCGGCGGCAAGCGGCTGGAGGTCAGCCTCCCCGCCGGCCTCGGCGGGGGTACGGCCACCGCCGCGCCCGCCGCGCGCAAGCCGGCCCGCCGGGGCGGCGGGGCCAAGGCCGGCGTCGCGGTCAGCGGCGACGCGCTCACCTCCCCGATGCAGGGCACCATCGTCAAGATCGCGGTCGCCGACGGCGACACCGTGGCCGAGGGTGACCTGGTCGTGGTGCTGGAGGCGATGAAGATGGAGCAGCCGCTGCACGCCCACAAGGCGGGCACGGTCAGCGGCCTCGCGGCCGAGGTCGGCGCCGTCATCACCGCCGGCGCGGCGATCTGCACCATCGCCTGAGCCCGCCGGGCGGTCAGCGCAGTTCGGCGCCCGCCACCGTTCGGACGGCGGCGGTCAGCGCGTCCAGGGTGGTGGAGTCCACCCGCCAGTGCTGCCAGTACAGCGGGCGGTCCAGGTGGCGCCCGGCGCCGAGGTCGACGCAGCGTCCGGCGGCCACGTCGGCGCGGGCGATCCGCTCCGGGACCAGTCCCCAGCCGAGCCCGAGCCGCACCGCCTCGTTGAAGCCGTCGAAGGACGGGACGTAGTGGACCGGCGGGTCGAGCCGACGCCGGGTGACGGTGCGCGCGAACCGCTGCTGGAGCTGGTCCTTACGGTCGAACGCCATCATCGGCGCCGACGCCAGGGCGGCCTCGGTGAGCCCGTCGGGGAAGTGGCGCGCGGCGAACCCGGTCTCGGCGAGGGCGACGTACCGCATGGCGCCCAGCCGCTCCACCCGGCAGCCCTGCACGGCCTCGCGCTGCGCGGTCACGGCCGCCATCGCCGTGCCGTCGCGGATCAGCTCCGCCGTGTGGTCCTCGTCGTCCCGGCGTACGTCGAACAGCAGCGCCAGCTCGGTGGGCAGTCGGGCCAGCGCGCCGACGAACCAGGTGCCCAGCGAGTCCCCGTTCGCGACGACCGTCACGCGGGTGGGCGCGGGCCCGCCGAGCGCGGGCCGGGCGGCGTCCAGCGCCTCCCGTTCCAGCAGGGCCACCTGCCCGGCGAGCCGCAGCAGCGGCCGGCCCGCGTCGGTGGCCCGGCACGGCTTCGTCCGCTGGACGAGCACCTGACCGACGGACTGCTCCAGCGCCTTGAGCCGCTGGCTGACTGCCGAGGGGGTGACGTGCAGGGACCGCGCCGCCGCCTCGAAGCTGCCCTCGCGGACCACCGCGGCGAAGGTCCGGAGCTGCGTGGTGTCCAGCATGATGAAGCAGAGCTTATCCGGCATGAGAATCTTTAGCTGGGCTGCATCACGCGGGGCTCGTAACCTCGGCTCGTGCCCGACATCCTCAGCAGCTCCGTGGCCGGCTCCGCCGCCGCCGGTTTCTCCCTCGCCATCGCGCTGATCGCCGCCATCGGCGCGCAGAACGCCTTCGTCCTGCGGCAGGGCCTGCGCCGCGAGCACGTCCTGCCGGTCGTCGCCGTCTGCGCCGCGTCCGACGCGCTGCTCATCGCGCTCGGCATCGCCGGCATGGGCGGCGCGACGGCGGAGCACCCCACCGCCCTCACCGCCGTCCGGTGGCTCGGCGCCGCGTTCCTGCTCGGGTACGCCGTGCTGGCCGCCCGCCGCGCGCTGCGTCCCGGCGCGCTCTCCCCCGCCGACCGGCCGCCGGCCACGCTCGGGGCGACGCTGCTGGCCTGCCTCGCGTTCACCTACCTCAACCCGCACGTGTACCTCGACACCGTCCTCCTGCTCGGCGGGGTGGCCCGCCAGCACCCGCACCACTGGGTCTTCGGCGCGGGCGCCGCGCTGGCCAGCGTGGTCTGGTTCACGGTCCTCGGCGCCGCCGCCCACCGGCTCGCGCCCGTGCTGGCCCGCCCCGGGGCGTGGCGGGTGATCGACGGGACGGTGGCCGTCGTGATGGTGGCGGTCGCGGCGACCCTGCTGTTCGACTGACGACGCACACCCGCCGGTCGGGGTGTTTTCGGCTACCACCGGGGGCGCGGGCGCCGGCGGGCGGGAATGATGGCGACGTGCGGTTCCTTCACGGCGCGGTCCCCGCGCACGACCTGACCTACAACGACGTCTTCATGGCGCCCGTCCGTTCCGAGGTGGGGTCGCGGCTCGACGTCGACCTGGCCACCCCCGACGGCACGGGCACCACCATCCCGCTGGTCGTGTCGAACATGACGGCGGTGTCCGGCCGCCGGATGGCCGAGACGGTCGCCCGGCGCGGCGCGATCGCGGTCATCCCGCAGGACATCCCGATCGAGGTGGTGGCGAACGTCGTCGCCTGGGTCAAGCGGCGGCACCTGGTGCACGACACGGCGATCACGCTGGGCCCGACCGACACCGTCGGCGACGCGATCCACCTGCTGCCGAAGCGGTCGCACGGCGCCGTGGTGGTGATCGACGAGGAGAGCCGGCCGGTGGGCGTGGTGACCGAGGCCGACACGGTCAGCGTGGACCGCTTCGCCCAGCTCCGGCACGTGATGTCCACGGAGCTGCACACCGTGCCGGCGGACGCGGACCCGCGTACCGGCTTCGAGCGGCTCTCGGCGGGGCGGCGCCGGTTGGCCCCGGTGGTCGACGCCGAGGGCCGCCTGGTCGGGGTGCTGACCCGGCAGGGCGCGCTGCGGGCGACCCTCTACCGGCCGGCGGTGGACGACCGGGGCCGGCTGCGGATCGCCGCCGCCGTGGGCATCAACGGCGACGTGACCGGCAAGGCGGCGGCGCTGCTGGAGGCCGGGGTGGACACGCTGGTGGTGGACACCGCGCACGGCCACCAGGAACGCATGATCACCGCCCTGCGGGCGGTCCGCGCGCTGGATCCGGCGGTCCCGGTCGCGGCGGGCAACGTGGTGACCGCCGAGGGCGTACGCGACCTCGTGCGGGCGGGGGCCGACATCGTCAAGGTCGGCGTCGGCCCGGGTGCGATGTGCACCACCCGGATGATGACCGGGGTGGGCCGGCCGCAGTTCTCCGCCGTGCTCGACTGTGCCGCGGCGGCCCGGCAGCTCGGCCGGCACGTCTGGGCCGACGGCGGCGTGCGGCACCCGCGCGACGTGGCGCTGGCGCTGGCCGCCGGGGCCTCGAACGTGATGATCGGCTCCTGGTTCGCCGGCACCTACGAGTCCCCCGGCGACCTCTACACCGACGCCGACGGCCGGCGCTACAAGGAGAGCTTCGGCATGGCCTCGGCGCGGGCGGTAAGCGCGCGGACGGCCGACGACAGCGCGTACGACCGGGCCCGCAAGGCGGTCTTCGAGGAGGGCATCTCCTCGGCGCGGATGTACCTGGACCCGACCCGCCCGGGCGTGGAGGACCTGATCGACGAGATCATCGCGGGGGTGCGCAGCGCCTTCACCTACGCGGGCGCCCGTGACCTCGCGGAGTTCCACGAGCGGGCCCTGGTCGGCGTGCAGAGCACGGCCGGCTACACCGAGGGGATGCCGCTGCCCACCAGCTGGTGAGACCCCCGGGCCGCGCCGCAGTGGGCTGACGCTGCCTGTCGGTGGCCGGCGGCGGTTGGTGGTGGCCCCACATGGGACCGCCGGGCCGGTCTCGTCAGCGGCGCCTGTCGGGCTGAATCGGCTACGACATCAGCTCGACAGGACCGGCACGGGCACTGCCACCCGGTCGCCCGGCCGGCACTCGCCCGTCAGGGCTGCTGCGGAAAGAGGCGGTGGATCACCTCGCGGGCCGCCTTCCGGGGGTCGTCGCCGACGCGGGGCGGCAGCGCGCCCGAGATCCAGAGCGTGGCGAAGCCGTGCACGATGGACCAGGCCGCGAGCGCGTCGCCCTGCGGATCCTCCGCCGTCGGGCGTCGCTCGGACAGCCCGGCGACGCCCGAGTGCAGCGCGGCCCCGGCGCGCTGGCGGGCCGCCACCAGCTCCTTCGCGTCGGCCCGGTAGAGGTCCGGACGGAACATCACCTCGAAGTGCGCGCGGTGGCGGACCGCGAAGTCGACGTACGCGACGCCCCGGTCGAGCAGTTCGCCGCCGGCGCCGTGCAGCGCCTCGGCCAGCAGGTGGAAGCCCTCGGTGGCGAGGGCGGTGAGCAGCCCGGCCTTGTCGCCGAAGTGGTGGGCCGGGGCGGCGTGCGAGACGCCCGCCCGGCGGGCCAGGTCGCGCAGGCTCAGCGCTGCCGGGCCCGACTCCTCGATCACCTGCACCGCCGCCGCGAGCAGGGCGCGACGCAGGTCGCCGTGGTGGTAGCCGCGCGTTCCGGTCATTGCGCCATCATATCTTGCCATTGACAAGATGACACTTCCGGAGGCAATCTTGTCGCCGACAAGTTACGACCGAGGAGGTACCGATGGCTCCGCTGATCGCACTCGTGGCCGGCACCGCGCTCGCCCGGTTGGCCGGGCTGGCCGGCGTGGCCGCCCTCGACGGCTGGCATCCGGCGCTGCGGGTGGGCCTGGCGCTGATGTTCGTGGTGACCGGCGTCGCGCACTTCGCCCCCGCCTACCGGGCCGACATGATCGCGATGGTGCCGCCGCGCCTGCCCCGGCCCGACCTACTGGTCACCGTCACCGGCGTGCTGGAGCTGGTGGGCGCGGTCGGGCTGCTGGTGCCGGCGACCGCCCGCTGGACCGCGGCCGGGCTCGCCCTGCTGATGCTGGCCATGTTCCCGGCGAACGTCTCGGCGGTACGGCGCGGGCTGACCCTGGCCGGCCGCCCGGCGACCCCCCTCGTCCCGCGTACGGCGGAGCAGATCCTCTTCGTCGGAGTGGCTGTCGCTATTTCGTTTGGGGCCTGACGTTCAGGGCGCTAATCTGCCGCCCATGGAATTGTTGACGCTACGGGACGTGCCGATAGCGCGACTGCTCGTGGTCGCCGGGCACGTCACCGGGCAGCGGTGGAATCGCTACCTGGCCGAGGCGCACGGCCTCACCCAGGCCGGGATGGTCGCTCTGATGACTCTCGCCGAGCACGGCGAGCTGGCGCACCGCGCGGTCGCCGAGCACTGTTTCGTCCGACCGGCCACCCTGACCGGCATCGTCGACACCCTCGAACGCGACGGCCTCGTCGAGCGGCAGCGCGACGAGGCCGACCGGCGCAGCGTCAAGATCGCGATCACCCCGGCCGGCCGCGCCCGGATCGACGCGCTGACCGCCATGATCCGCTCCGGGCAGCCGCTGACCTCGGTCGACGCCGACCCGGCGAAGGCGGCGGTGATCCGCGAGTTCCTCCTCGAGGTCATCGGCAACGGCGACCACAGCACCCCGGAAGGGAGCCCGGCGTGCTGACCCGGCTGCTGCGTACGCACCTTCGCCCGTACCACCGGCCGTTGGCCGCCGTGGTACTGCTCCAGTTCGTCGGCACCATGGCGTCGCTCTACCTGCCCAGCCTCAACGCCGACATCATCGACCTGGGCGTGGCCCGGGGCGACACCGGCTACATCATGCGCACCGGCGGCTGGATGCTCGCGGTCAGCCTGATCCAGATCGTCTGCTCGGTCGCGGCCGTCTACCTCGGCGCGCGCACGGCGATGGCCTTCGGCCGGGACGTCCGGTCGTCGATCTTCGGGCATGTCAACCGCTTCTCCGCCCGCGAGGTCGCCCGGTTCGGCGCGCCCTCGCTGATCACCCGCAACACCAACGACGTGCAGCAGGTGCAGATGCTCGTGCTGATGAGCTGCACGATGCTCGTCGCCGTGCCCATCATGAGCGTCGGCGGCGTGGTGATGGCGCTGCGCGAGGACGTCGGGCTCTCCTGGCTGATGCTCGTCAGCGTGCCCGTGCTGGCAGTCGCCCTGTGGCTGATCATCCGGCGGATGGTGCCGGGCTTCCGGCTCATGCAGACCCGCATCGACACGGTCAACCGGGTGCTGCGCGAGCAGATCACCGGCATCCGGGTGGTGCGGGCGTTCGTCCGGGAGCCGTACGAGACGGATCGCTTCGCCACGGCGAACGCCGACCTGACCGCGACCGCCCTGCGGATCGGCCGCCTGATGGCGTTGATCTTCCCGGTGGTGATGCTGGTGCTCAACGTCTCCAGCGTCGCGGTGCTCTGGTTCGGCGCCGAGCGGGTGGACGCCGGGGCGATCCAGGTCGGCGCCCTCACCGCCTTCCTCCAGTACCTGATGCAGATCCTGATGGCCGTCATGATGGCCACCTTCATGCTGATGATGGTGCCGCGGGCGGCGGTCTGCGCCGAACGGATCGTCGAGGTGCTCGACACCGACTCCTCCGTGGTGCCCGCCGCCCGCCCGGTGACCGAGGTGACGAGCCACGGCGAGCTGGAACTGCGCGACGTCGCGTTCCAGTACCCGGGGGCGGCCGAGCCGGTGCTGCGCAACGTGTCGTTCCGGGTGACGCCGGGGACGACGACGGCGGTCATCGGCAGCACCGGCGCGGGCAAGACCACCCTGCTGTCGCTCGTGCCCCGACTGGTCGACGCGACCGCCGGCGCAGTGCTGGTCGACGGCGTCGACGTGCGGGAGCTGGCGCCGGACGAGCTGTGGCGCCGCATCGGGCTGGTGCCGCAGCGGCCGTACCTGTTCACCGGGACCGTGGCGAGCAACCTGCGCTACGGCAACCCGGACGCGACCGACGCGGAACTCTGGGACGCGCTGGAGATCGCCCAGGCGCGGGACTTCGTCGAGGCGATGCCCGAGGGGCTGGCGGCGCCGATCGCGCAGGGCGGCACGAACGTCTCGGGCGGGCAACGGCAGCGGCTGGCCATCGCGCGGGCCCTGGTCCGGCGGCCGGAGATCTACCTCTTCGACGACTCGTTCTCCGCGCTCGACCTCGGCACGGACGCGCGGCTGCGGGCGGCGCTGCGCCCCGTCACCGCGGACGCCGCCGTGGTGATCGTGGCGCAGCGGGTCTCCACGATCGTCGGCGCCGACCAGATCGTCGTCCTCGAGAACGGGGGCGTGGTCGGGATCGGCCGGCACGACGAGCTACTACTCACCTGCCCGACGTACGCCGAGATCGTGGCGTCGCAGAACACCACGGAGGTGGTCGCGTGAGCGAGCGGAGCGAGCCCACCGTCAGGCACAGCGGCGCGAGCGCCGTACCGCAGCAGAAGCCGGCCGCCGACGCCGCGACGCCGAAGCGGCTGCCGCCCGGCGGGCAGCGCGGCGGTCCGCACGCGGGCGCCGGGATGCCCGCCGAGCGGTCGATGAACTTCGGGCCCTCGGCCCGGCGGCTGCTGGGCCTGCTGCGCCCGCAGCGCCTCCAGCTCGTCGCCGTGATCGCGCTGGCCGTGCTCAGCGTCGGGCTCAGCGTGGTCGGGCCGAAGGTGCTCGGCTGGGCCACCGACCTGATCTTCACCGGGGTGATCGGCCGGCAGCTGCCGGCGGGCACCACCGCCGACCAGGCGGTGGCCGCCGCGCGGGCGGCCGGCAACGACAACTTCGCCGACATGCTCGCCCGGATGGACGTGGTGCCCGGCGAGGGCATCGACTTCACCGCGCTGGCGCGGGTGCTGCTGCTGGCACTCGGGCTCTACCTGGTGGCCAGCCTGCTGATGTGGTGGCAGGGCTGGCTGCTCAACGGGGTGGTGCAGCGCACCGTGCTGCGGCTGCGCGCCGAGGTGGAGGAGAAGCTGAACCGGCTGCCGCTGCCCTACTTCGACCGGCAGCCCCGGGGCGAGCTGCTCAGCCGGGTCACCAACGACATCGACAACATCTCGACGAGCCTCCAGCAGACGCTGAGCCAGCTGCTCACCTCGCTGCTCACCGTCGTCGGCGTGCTCGCCATGATGTTCTGGATCTCGCCGCTGCTGGCCCTGGTGGCCCTGGTCGCGGTACCGGTCTCGGTGGTCGTCACCGGTGCCATCGCCAAGCGGTCGCAGCAGCAGTTCATCGCCCAGTGGGAGCACACCGGCGAGCTGAACGGCCAGATCGAGGAGGCGTTCACCGGCCACGAGCTGGTCAAGGTCTTCGGCCGGCAGCGCGAGGTGGAGGCCGCCTTCACCGCCAAGAACGACGAGCTGTTCCGGGCGAGCTTCGGCGCCCAGTTCATCAGCGGGATCATCATGCCGGCGATGATGTTCGTCGGGAACCTCAGCTACGTGGCGATCGCCGTGGTCGGTGGCCTGCGGGTGGCGTCGGGGTCGATGAGCCTCGGCGACGTGCAGGCGTTCATCCAGTACTCGCGGCAGTTCACCCAGCCGCTCACCCAGGTCGCCTCGATGGCGAACCTGCTCCAGTCCGGGGTCGCCTCCGCCGAGCGGGTCTTCGCCGTGCTCGACGCCGAGGAGCAGAGCCCCGACCCGGCCGAGCCGGCCCGCGTACGCGACCCGCACGGCCGGGTCGAGTTCGCGAACGTCTCCTTCCGGTACGCCCCCGACAAGCCGCTGATCGAGGACCTGTCCCTGGTCGCCGAGCCCGGCCACACGGTCGCCATCGTGGGGCCGACCGGGGCCGGCAAGACCACGCTTGTCAACCTGGTCATGCGCTTCTACGAGCTGGACGCCGGCCGGATCACGCTCGACGGGGTGGACGTGACCACGATGCGCCGCGACGACCTGCGCGGCCGGATCGGCATGGTGCTCCAGGAGACGTGGCTCTTCGGGGGCACCATCCGCGACAACATCGCGTACGGCCGCCCCGGGGCGTCCGAGGAGGAGATCCTGGCCGCGGCCCGGGCCACGTTCGTGGACCGGTTCGTGCGCAGCCTGCCCGACGGCTACGACACGGTGATCGACGAGGAGGGCAGCAACGTCAGCGCCGGCGAGAAGCAGCTCATCACGATCGCC
Source organism: Micromonospora sp. NPDC049060 (assembly GCF_040649055.1). Taxonomy (NCBI): domain Bacteria; kingdom Bacillati; phylum Actinomycetota; class Actinomycetes; order Micromonosporales; family Micromonosporaceae; genus Micromonospora; species Micromonospora sp. NPDC049060. The sequence goes on along the minus strand of NZ_JBEZEV010000017.1, from coordinate 17,775 downwards.
CGGGCCTTCCTCGCCGAGCCGTCGCTGCTGATCCTGGACGAGGCGACCAGCTCGGTGGACACCCGCACCGAGGTGCTGCTCCAGCGGGCGATGGCCGCGCTGCGGTCGGACCGGACGAGCTTCGTCATCGCGCACCGGCTCTCCACCATCCGCGACGCCGACCTGATCCTGATGATGGAGGACGGCCGGATCGTGGAGCAGGGCACGCACGAGGAACTGCTCGCCGCGCGGGGCGCGTACCACCGCCTGTACCGGTCGCAGTTCACCGCCGCCCTCCAGCCCGAACCCGACCCCGAACCCCAGCCCGGCCTCGACCTCCAGGCCGGCCCCGAGCCCGCGCCGCTCGAAGGGTCGTCCCGGTGACGGGGAGACCGCCGGCGGCGACGGGCGGGCGGTCGACGGGGTCGGGGCCGGGCGGGGGCTCAGCGGGTCGGCAGCAGGGCCGGGCCGCGGTCGGCCACCACCGCGCCGATCAGCCGGAGGGCGTCGGCGGCGGGCATCGGGTCCAGGGCCCGGCCGCCGCGCAACCGCAGGGAGACCGCGCCCCCGGCCGCCTCGCGGGGTCCGACGACGGCGGCGTACGGGACCCGGGCGCGGGCCGCGTCGCGGATGCGGGAGCCCAGCGAACCGGCCCCGTCGACCTCGACGCGCAGCCCGGCAGCCAGCGCGTCGCGGGCGAGCCGGGCCGCCGCCCCGGCCTGGTCGTCGCCGACGGGCAGCACCACCAGCTGCACCGGGGCGTACCAGGCGGGGAAGGCGCCCTCGTGCACCTCGATCAGGTACGCGAAGAGCCGCTCCATGCTGCCCACGAGGCTGCGGTGCACCAGCACCGGTCGACGCCGCGCCCCGGACGCGTCGGTGTACGACAGGTCGAACCGCTCCGGCTTGTCGAAGTCGAGCTGGACGGTGGAGAGGGTGAACTCCCGCCCGGCGGCGTCGCGCACCTGCACGTCGATCTTCGGCCCGTAGAACGCGGCCTCCCCCGGCGCCTCGGTGAACTCCACCCCGTCGAGCGCGGCGCGCAGCAGCTCCTCGGCCCGCACCCAGCCGGCGTCGTCCCCGACGTACTTCTCCCCCGGCCCGCGCAGCGACAGCCGGAACCCCGCCGGCCGTACGCCGAGCGCGGCGTGCGCCTCGCGGATCAGCCGGAGGATCTCGACGACCTCCTCGCCCACCTGCTCCAGGGCACAGAAGTTGTGCGCGTCGTTGAGCGAGATGGCGCGCACCCGGGACAGCCCGCCGAGCACCCCCGAGCGCTCGGCGCGGTACATGCCGCCCAGCTCGGCGATCCGCAGCGGCAGCTCCCGGTAGGAGCGGTCCCGGGCCCGGAACACCAGGGCGTGGTGCGGGCAGAGCGCCGGGCGCAGCACGAGCTCGTCGTCGGCGCCGAGCGCCATCGGCGGGAACATGTCCTCGGCGAAGTAGCCGAGATGGCCGGAGAGTTCGAAGAGTTCCCGCCTGCCCAGCGGCGGGGTGGACACGTGCCGGTAGCCGGCCCGGCGTTCCAGCTCGCGGACGTACTCCTCGACGGCGTGCCGGGCGGCGGCGCCGGCCGGCAGCCAGAGCGGCAGCCCGGCGCCGGCCAGCGGGTCGGAACCGAACAGCTCCAGCTCCCGGCCGAGCCTGCGGTGGTCGATCATGTCGCGCTCCTTGATCGGGTACGACCCGGAGGCGACCCGGTCACCGGACGCCGCGAGGCCCCGGGGCGGATCGCCCCGGGGCCTCGTCGACGGTCAGGTCAGTACGGCGCGCCGGGGTCTCCCGGCGTCGTGGTGGATACCGCACTGCGCATGCCGCGACCGTACGGCCCTGCCCGCGGGGACCGCAGCCGGTTTTTCCGGGCGGCCCGGCACGAGGGGGGCGGGAGCGCGGACGGGCACGGGGGCGGGCCGCCGGCACGGGACCTGCCGACGGCCCGCGGCGGCCGCACCGTCAGGAACGGGGGACCTGACGGTCGTGGGGCCGCGCCCCGACAACGGTACGCCGGGGCGCCCCGGTCCGCCGACCCTCGGCGCCGCGCCCATCCGTCACCCGCGGCGGTCTCCGCTCGTTGTGTCCGGTGGCCCTGCCGTGTCGGTGGTCACCACGCGCCAGGGTCCCGCCCCGTGACGCCGGACCACCCGTCAGGCTCGGTACCCGCAATCGGCCCCGTCCGGCGAGGTGGCAGTCGTGCCCGAACTACTCACTGAGGTCGCAACGCCGGCCTGGGCGTACCTCGCACTGCTCGCGCTGCTGGTCGCGGACGCCTTCGTCCCCGTGATCCCCACCCAGGTCGTGATGATCACCGGCGGCGCGCTCACCGTGTACGGCGGGCTGAACCTGCCGGTGACCATCGCCGTCGGCGCGCTCGGCGTCTTCGTCGGGGACCTGGCCTGCTACCTGCTCGGGCGGGGCGCGCCGGACCGCCGGGCGCCGCGCGACGCCCAACGGGGCCGGGCCCGGCGCGTCGCCAGCCGGGTCACCCAGGGGCTGCGCCGACCCGGGCCGCTCGTGATCCTGCTCTGCCGCTTCGTGCCCGGCGGGCGGATGGCCGCCTGCTTCTCGGCCGGCCGCAGCCGGTACCCGTACCGCCTCTTCCTGCTCTACGAGGGCCTGGCGGCGCTGGCCTGGGCGACGTACGGCGGGCTGGTCGGGCACCTCGGCGGGACGGCGCTCACCGAGAGCGCGTGGCGGCTGGCGCTGATCGCGGGGGTCGCGGCGGCCGGCTTCGCGGCGGCGGGCTGGGCCATGACCGCCGTCGGGGCCCGGCGGGCGGCCGAGTCGGTCGCGGTGCCGGTCGTCGTCGCGGCGAGGCGGGACGCGCCCGGGGCGGAGTGACCGGCCGCCCCGGCGCCGCCTAGGGGTGGTCCCGGGGGCCGATCTCGGTGGGCGGCCCGGATCCGTCTGGGGTCCCTCGCGGGACAGGCTGAGCCATGCGCGGAACCCGGAACAGTGGACTGCTGGCCCTCGGCGGGATCGCCCTGGCGACGCTGCTCGCCGTGATCGGCCACGTCGAGGTCAACGAGAACCTGGACCCGTGGACGCTGACCGTCAGCGACTACGCCGTCTCCGACCGGGGCGGCGTCATCGACGTCGCCATGCTGGTGCTCGCGGCGGCCACCGCCGTGCTCCTGCCCGCCCTGTGGCGCGGCCACCGGCCGCCCGCCGCCGGAGCGGGACGGGCGGCCGAGGCGTTCCTGGCCGCCTGGGTCGGCGGGCTGCTGCTGGCCGCGGTGGTGCCGACGAACGAGCCCGGCCTGCCCATGGACACCGCCGCCTACGTCCACCGGTACGCCTCGGTGGTCGCCTTCCTGGCGCTGCCGGCCGCCGGCTGGCTGCTCGCCCGACGCCTGCCCGCAGCCGCGGGCCGCCGGGTACGCGGTCTCGCCACGGCCAGCGTGGTCCTGGCGGCGACGATGGTCTGGTCCGCCTACGCCGGCGACCGGCTGCTGCTCGGCCTGGTCGAGCGCCTGCTGATCCTCACCGAGGTCGCCGTGCTCGTCGTCGTCGCGGTCACCCTGCTCCGGCGGGTCACTCCAGCTCGTGCAGCATGAGCTGGCGGGCGGCCTCGGTGATGGAGCCGGACAGGCTCGGGTAGATCGTGATCGTCTGGGCCAGCTCGTTGACCGTGAGGTTGTTCTCCACCGCCATGGTGATCGGCAGGATCAGCTCGCTGGCCTTCGGCGCCACCACCACGCCGCCGATCACCTGCCCGCTGGCCGGGCGGCAGAAGAGCTTGACGAAGCCGTCGGCGAGGCCGTCCATCTTGGCGCGGGCGTTGCCGTCCAGCGGCAGCATGACCTGCCGGGCCGGCACCTTGCCCGAGTCGACCTCGTCCTGCGAGACGCCCACCGTGGCCAGCTCCGGGTCGGTGAACACGTTCGCCGCGACGGTACGCAGCCGCAGCGGCCGGACCGCCTCGCCGAGCGCGTGCCACATCGCGATCCGGCCCTGCATGGCGGCGACGCTGGCCAGCGGCAGCACCCCGGTGCAGTCGCCGGCCGCGTAGATGCCGGGCACGTTGGTCCGGGAGACCCGGTCGACGGTGACGTAGCCGCCCCGGGCCAGCGCGACGCCGTACTCGGCCAGGCCCAGGTCGGCGGTGTTGGGGATGGAGCCGACCGCGATCAGCGCGTGCGAGCCGGCCACCTTCCGGCCGTCGGAGAGCTCGACCTCCACCCCGTCGGCGGTACGCCGGACCGCGTCGGCCCGGGAGTTGTTGAGGATGCTCATGCCCCGGGTGCGGAAGACCCGCTCGATGGCCATGGCCGCGTCGGCGTCCTCGTGCGGCATCACCCGGTCGCGGCTCGACACCAGCGTCACCGGCACGCCCATCGCCAGGTAGGCGCTGGCGAACTCCGCGCCGGTGACGCCGGAGCCGACCACGATCAGGTGCTCGGGCAGCTCCGGCAGGTCGTACACCTGGCGCCAGGTCAGGATGCGCTCGCCGTCCGGTACGGCGGTGGGCAACTGGCGCGGGGTGGCGCCGGTGGCGACCAGCACGGTCGACGCGGCGATGGACTGCTCGCCGCCGCCGTCGGTCGGGGTGACGAGCACCCGGTGGGTGTGCCCGAGGGTGTCCTCGCCGAGCCGGGCGGTGCCCGACACGAAGGTCACCCCGGCCTTGACCAGCTTGGCGTGGATGTCGGCGGACTGGGCGAGCGCGAGGCGCTTGACCCGCTCGTGCACCGCGCCGGCGTCGACCGTGACCGCCTCCAGGCCGTCGGAGTCCACCCCGAACTCCTCGGTGTCCCGGTAGCCGGTCACCACCTCCGAGCTGGCGATGAAGGTCTTCGACGGTACGCAGTCGGACAGCACGCAGGCCCCGCCGGCGCCCTCGGCCTCCACGACGGTGACATCAGCGTCCAGCTGCGCGGCGACCAGGGCCGCCTCGTAGCCGGCCGGTCCACCGCCGATGATCACGATCCGGCTCACAGGGCCATCCTCTCGTTCGCGGCTGCGGGGCTCCGCTCCGCTGCGCTCCTCGCGCTCACCGTGCCCGCCTCCGACCAATGCTCACAGTGACTTTCTTCTCCCGAACGCGTCCGACACGCTCAGTCGTATTCTCCCCCACCCCGCGGGCGGGCTATCGTCATCGCCGTGCGTCATCACGCCGCCTACGGCTCTAACCTCGACCCCGCCCGCATGCGCGCCTACTGCCCGCATTCGCCGATGGTGGGCACCGGCTGGCTGGAAGGCTGGCGGCTCACCTTCGCGGGCGAGGACGTGATCGGCTGGGAGGGCGCGGTCAGCACGGTCGTCGAGTCGCCCGGCGACCGGGTCTTCGTGGCCATCTACGACATCCACCCCTACGACGCCGCCCAGCTCGACGAGCTGGAGGGGGTGACCGCCGGCACGTACCGCAAGCTGCACGTGCGGATCTCCACCCTCGACGGCGACGTGACCGCGTGGATCTACGTCTTCGACGGGTACGAGGGCGGGCTGCCCACGGCGTGGTACCTCTCGGAGATCGCGAACGCCGCCGAGAAGGCGGGCGCGCCGGACGACTACGTCACCGAGCTGCGGTCCCGTCCCACCGGCACCGCGTCGGCCTAGCCCGTACGGTCGGCCCCGCGCGTATCCCACGGCCCCCAGTCTGCTCCGGCGCCGGGCGGGGCCCCCATCCGGCCCCGCCCGGCGTCGTCAATCACACACCGGCGGCCGGCACGACCAGCTCGTACATGTCGACCCAGCGCACCTCGCGCAGCCCCACCGACCGGTAGAGCGAGAGCGGCGCGGTCGGGTTGGCCAGGTCGACCCCGAGGCCGACGGACTCCCGGCCCTTCTCCGCGTACCGGGCGAACGCGTGGTTCAGCAGTGCCGCGCCCACCCCGCGACGCCGGTGACCGGGCAGCACCGCGAGGTTTCTGACCCATCCCTCGTTCCGGTCGAGCGCCTGGTCGGACGACCGGAGCACGCCGGCGGGCTGCCCGTCCACCTCGGCGACGAACCACTCGTCCCAGGCCGTCCCGGGCCTGATGAGGGCCCGCCACCGGTCGTAGCCCGACGGCTCGTAGTCGGGGGTGTCGCGGAAGGCGGTGTCGAAGATCCGGTGGAAGTCGCGCAGCTCCGACTCGTCGCCGGGACGCACCGGCCGGACCGTCACCCCGGGCGGCGGTGGCGGCGGCTCGCCGGGCACCCCCGCCAACGACCGGCGCAGGAGCTGGTACCGCTTGACGAAGTCGAACCCCGCCTCGGTCAGCTCGGCCGCCCACCGGCGCTCGGGCTCGCAGGCGGGGCAGCGCACGGTCAGGTCCGGCAGACCGCGCTCGGCGGCCCGCGCGGCCACCCGGTCCAGCTGCCGGGCCAGCAGCGGCGCCCGCACCTCCGCGCCCCGGTCCGGGTCGACGAACACGTCGACGAACTCCCGCCCCGTCCCGGTCTCGTTCTGCAGGATCGCCCAGGCCACCAGCGCGCCCTCCGGATCGGCCACCACCCAGGAGTCCCGCTCCGGGTCGACGTTCGGCGCGGTGAGCGCCTCGCGCACGTCGTCGGCGTCGAAGTCCGGGTAGCCGATGGCGAAGGTGTCGGCGGCGTGCACCACCGCCAGGATCGCCGGTACGTCGTCCAGGGTGGGTCGGCGGGCGTGCCAGCCGGCGGGAAGAGTCACGGGGGCGATCCTGACAGGCGGGCCGGCGGGTCGCCGCCGATTTTCCGGCCCGCCCCGGCGGCCGGGCTCCGGCGCGGACCAGGTTCCTGCGCGGGCACCGTTCCGGCGCGGACCGGGGTCCGGCGCGGCGGCTCAGCCCGGGTCGGTCAGGTGGGCCCGGGTCGCGGTGAGCAGCTCCACCAGCTCGGTGCCGTCGGCGGGGCCGAGCGCCGCGAAGGCCGGCGAGGCCAGCCGGTCGGTCACCGCCTCGGCCCAGAGCCGCCTGCGCACCAACGGCCCGACCGGCGGGTACGGCGGCGGCCAGCCGCAGGCGACCGCGCCCGCCTCCCCGTCCGGGCCGGCGAGCACGGCCTCCAGCGGGGTCATCCCGCTGGCCCGGACCGCGATCAGGTGGGCCCCGGCGAAGTGCTCCCTGAGCAGGCGCAGGCCGACGGCCGCCCGGGCGCCGGCCGTCCGGACCGGCACCGGCATGGCGCGCCAGGCCGCGAAGAGCGGCATGCCGCTGGCGTCCGCGGCGTCGACCGCGCGGCTGAGCAGGGCGGCGAGCCGGCTCACCCCGGCGAGGGTGTCGAGCCGCTCCTCGCCCCACCGGCAGCACTCGACCATGGTGGCGGCGGCCACCTCGACCGGCGGGACGACCCGGCGGGCCGCGTCCCAGCCGTCGGCGACCGCTTCGGGGGCCAGGAAGCCGAGGGCGGCGGCGACCGTCTCGGCGCGCACGTCCCCGAGGGCACCGGCCCGCCCGGTGACGTAGAACGCCCAGCCGGGGATGCCGAGCAGCCGGGCCCGACGCAGGGTGGTCGGGCAGCGGGTGAAGACGTCGCCGAGGTCCAGCACGATCGGCTTGCTGGCCGCGGCGACCTGTTCCGGCGTCATCCGCCCGCTCCCCGTCCGTCCACAGGGGTCAGTCTGCCGCGCCGCCGCCCGACTCGGCATCCCCCTCTTCGGCGTCGAGGGCCTCCACCGCCGCCTCGACCTCGCCGGCGCGGCGGCGCGCGGCCGTCACCGTGCGTTCCGCCCCGCGCCGGGCCAGCCTCGCCCGGCTCAGGTCCTGCTCGGCGACGGCCCGGCGCCGCTCCAGCTCGGCCAGTTCCGCCTCGATCGCGTCCAGGGCGCCGACGCCGTCGCGCTCGGCCGCCGTCGCGCCGGCCAGCTCCGCCTCGGCGCGCTCCTGGTCGGTACGCGCCCTGGCCAGCTCCTTCTCCAGCGCCCGCCGGCGGCGCGCCCGCTCCGCCCGGGCGGCCCGTTCCGCCTGCTCGGCCCGGAGCGCGGCCCGGTCGACGCCGCCCCGCTGCTTCCCGGCCGGCTCGGGCCGGAGCTCCGGTTCCGGCTCCTCCCCGCCGGTCACCAGCCGCAGCTGGGGGCGGGGCACCTCGCCGAAGCCGGCGTACGTGGCGGCCCGCAGCAGCCGGCCGGAGCGGACCTGTTCGGCGACGTCGGTGTCGGCGAGCGCGGCGTTGAGGGTGGCCTCCACCTCGCCCAGCGGCAGCTTCCCGGTCGGCGGGGCCTCCTCCACCCCGGCCGCCAGCTTGCGTACCTCGGCGACGAGCGCGCCGACCACCGCCCGCCGCTGGGTGGAGAGTTCCCGCAGCCGGGGCCCGCGCAGCTCGCGTTGGGCGGTGCGCAGGGCCTCGGCGAGCTGGGCCAGGTCGGCGACCAGCTCGGGGCGGCGGATGGCGAGCAGGTTGACCAGCCAGGCGGCCACGGTGGGCCGGCGCAGCCTGGCGATCTCCCGGGCGGCCTTCGGGTCGCCGGCGCGGCGGGCCTCGGCGACGGCCTCGTCGCGGATCGCGACGAACCGGTCCGGCGGGGTGGTGTAGAGCCGGTGCACCAGCTCTCGGGGCGGGCCGGGCATCGCCGTCAGGCGTCGATCCGGGTGCCCGGTTCGAGCCGGCGGTACTCCACGTCGGACAGCCGGGTGAAGTTGCCGTTGAGCACGTTGAGCCCGTTGTCGTTGAGCAGCCCGTCGTGCAGCGCGTACGCCCGGCGCGGGGCGACCGCCCGGAGGAAGTCCAGCGACTCGGAGAACTTCGTCCACGGCGCGTGGATCGGCAGGAAGAGCGTGTCGACCTGCGCGTCCTCGGGGACGACCAGGCTGTCCCCGGGGTGGTACACCGTGTCGTTCAGCAGGTACGCCAGGTTGTCGATCACCGGGATGTCGGGGTGGATCACGGCGTGGCGGCCGCCGTGGGCGCGTACCGGCACGCCGGCGGCCGTGAACGACTGTCCGGGTCGGACCGCGTCGAGCGCCTCGGCGGCGTCGCCCAGGGTGTCGGCCAGCGACGCCGGCCCGTGGATGACGAAGCGCCGTCGGTCGAGCTGCCGGGTGACCGCCTCGACGTCGAGGTGGTCGGGATGCTCGTGGGTGATCAGCACCGCGTCGGCCCCGTCGAGCGCAGCCGGATCGCTGAACACACCCGGGTCGATGACCAGCACTCCCCCGTCGTGTTCCACCCGGAGGCAGGAGTGGGCGTACTTGGTGAGCTGCATCGTGACTCCAAGATTATCGAATCGTGATGTCCTGAGCGCAGTCTGCCGGAACCGACGTGGGGACGCGTCACGTCTGAGGTATCGCCCCGCACGGGGGCGAGGACGATGGAGGCGGGATGGACGGACGGGATCGGCGACGTCGAGGCGTACGGCTGACGGCCGCCGCGCTGGTGGCGCTGTTCGCGCTCGCGGGTTGCGGCAGCGACGCGCGGGACAACGCCGACAGCGGGCCGGCGGCGGCCCCGGCGGAGCGGGACCGGGCCGGCGGCGCGGCGGACCAGGCCGGTGGCGCTGCGGACCCGGCGGGTGGCGCGGCGGAGCGGGGCGGCGGCAAGGCCGAGCAGGGCAGCGGCGCCGGCGCACCGGACCTGCGGGTCGACCAGCGCTCCATCATCTACACGGGCACGATGCGCGTGCAGGTGGACGATGTGGACGAGGCGGCGCGGAGCGCGATCGCCACGGTCACGGCGGCCGGTGGTTTCATCGGCGGCGACCAGCGGCGCAGCGCCGACGCGGACGCGCGGGCCGAGCTGGAGCTGCGGGTGCCGGCGGCGAAGTTCCACGGCGTCGTCGACGAGCTGGCGAAGCTCGGCCGGCAGCAGCGGCGGGAGATCCGCACGGAGGACGTCACCGAGCAGATGGTCGACCTGGACGCGCGGATCACGACCCAGCGCGCCCGGGTGGAGAGCGCCCGCAAGCTGCTGGCCCGGGCCACCTCGATCAGCGACCTGGTGTCGCTGGAGAACGAGCTGTCGCGCCGGGAGGCCGACCTCGCCTCGCTGGAGGCGAAGAAGGAGCGGCTGGCGGACCTGACCAGCCTGTCGACGATCACCGTGTCGCTGGTCGGCCCCGACGCGAGCACCGCAGACGAGGAAACCGAGATCGGCTTCCTGGCGGGCTTCAAGGGCGGCTGGAAGGTCTTCCTGACCTCCATGACCATCCTGCTGACGGTGCTGGGCGCGGTGCTGCCGTGGCTGCTGGCGATCGGCGTACCGGTGGCGGTGCTGCTGGTGGTGCTGCGCCGGCGGCGGCGTACGGCCCCGCCGGCGATGACGCCGACCGGACCGGCCGCGCCGCTGCCGCCTACCGCGCCGCCGCCAGTGCCCGCAGCGCGGTCTGGACCATGAGTCGTACGCCGACCGGGATGGCCCGTTCGTCCGCGTCGAACGAGGCCCGGTGCAGGTCCACGTTCGGGCCGGAGCGGCCGACGCCCAGCCGGGCGAGCGCGCCGGGGACGTACTCCAGGTACCAGGAGAAGTCCTCGCCGCCCATGCTCTGCGGGGTCTCGGCGACGCCCTCCGGCCCGAGCGCGGCGACGGTGGCGCCGGTCAGGACCTGGATGGCCCGGGAGTCGTTACACACGGGCGGGCGGCCCCGCAGGTATTCCAGGTCGACGGTGGCACCGGTCGGCGCGACGACGTCGCGGACCACCTGACCCACGATCTTGGGGGCCAACTCCCAGGTGTCGCGGTCCATCACCCGCAGGGTGCCGGAGGCGCACGCCTCGGAGGGGATGACGTTGTAACGGGTGCCGGCCGAGGCGTGGCCGAAGACCAGCAGCAGCCCGCTGTTGGCCGGCACCCGGCGGCTGACCAGGGCCGGCACCTCGGTGATCAGGCGGCCCAGCGCGTCGACCAGGTCGACGGTCAGGTGCGGGCGGGCGGTGTGCCCGCCCGGGCCGGTGAGCCGGACGGTGACGTTGTCGGCGGCGGCGGTGATCGGGCCGACCCGCAGGCCGACCTGCCCGACCGGCAGGTTGGGGTCGCAGTGCAGCGCGAAGATCTGCACCACGTCGTCCAGGCCGCCCGCCTCGATGACCTCCAGCGAGCCGCAGGGCAGGATCTCCTCGGCGGGCTGGAAGATCAGCCGGACCCGGCCGGGCAGCTCGCCGAGGTCGGCGAGCTGGGCCAGCAGCATGCCGACGCCGAGCATCACGGTGGTGTGCACGTCGTGGCCACAGGCGTGGCAGACGCCGTCCACCGTGGAGCGGTACGGCACGTCCTTCGAGTCGGTCAGCGGCAGGGCGTCGATGTCGGCGCGCAGCGCGACCACCGGGCCGTCGGGGCGGCCGTCGATGTCGCAGATGACCCCGTTGCCCTTCGGCAGCAGCCGCGGCCTCAGCCCGGCCAGGGTGAGCTCCCGGGCGATCAGGGCGGCCGTCTCGAACTCCTCGCCGGAGAGCTCCGGGTGGGAGTGGAGGTGGCGACGGGTGGCGATCAGCCCGGGCACCCGGAGGGCGAGCAGGTGGTCCAGCTCGAACGGCAGGGGCTGGGAGCCGGCCGGCGCCTCCGGCCAGGACGACGCCAGCTGGTTGCCGGTGGGCAGCGTCAACGCACTCGTCACGTCGAATTCTCGTTCGCTAGAGATGGATGGATCATCAGGAACAGCAGACAGCCTAGACCTCCGACGGTGACGCTGCGCAACGTCGTTCCGGTAGCCGTCGGACCGCACAGCGTCACGTATGCCCTGCTCGGAGCGCTCGTAGATCTGCGGGACAGCAGGTAGATCGCGGTCGAACGCCGTCATCCGCCCCCCACCTCCTACAACGCGTAATCGGCCCGGCCGTCGCGAAATCGATGCCGATCGCAGAGGCCGCTTTTCCGAATTGTCGCATTAGTCGGTCACACCGACGGACACTCCGACAATTACCCGACCATCGCCCGAGCGAGGGCACCCGAGACGGTCACACACCCCGTCGCCGACCAACCGCACACCGTGTGCGTCCACGTCCACCCGGTCGGGTTACCCCCGAACCCGTCCGGCACACGCCGTGGCCGGTCGGCCACGTCGCCCCGCACCGCGCGCGGCCCTCCGGCGGCGTCGCCGGGACTGCTCCACGCGCCCGCGCCGCCGATGGGCGGCCAGCGTCTGCTCCGACTGTAGCGCTCCGCCCCGCACGCCCGCGACCAGCGGGAACGCGCCGTGGGCGGGTCGTTACCCGGACGTGCACCGGCCGGTTACGGCGCAGGGGTGAAGCAGCGCCGCACCGTACGCCGACGGCCGCCCGCCCCCGACGCGGCGGGAGGTCGGACGGCCGTCGGCCGACGTGATCAGAACCGGTCGCTCGGGCGGTACAGCCCCCACACCTGGCGCAGGGTGCCGCAGACCTCGCCCACGGTGGCGCGGGCCCGCAGCGCCTCCCGCATCGGGTAGAGCACGTTCTCCGTGCCCTCGGCGGCGGCCCGCAGCTCGGCCAGTCCCCGCTCGACCGCCCCGGCGTCGCGCTCGGCACGCAGCCGGGCCAGCCGCTCGGCCTGCGCCGCCTCGATCGTCGGGTCGACCCGCAGCGGCTCGTACGGCTCCTCCTCGTCGACGGTGAACCGGTTGAGGCCCACCACCACCCGCTCGCCGGAATCGATCTCCTGCGCGATCCGGTACGCGGACTGCTCGATCTCCCGCTTCTGGAAGCCCGCCTCGATGGCGTCGACCGCCGAACCGTGGTCGGCCACCCGCTCCATCAGCTCGGTCGCCGCCGCCTCGATCTCGGCGGTCATCGCCTCCACCACGTACGAGCCGGCGAACGGGTCGACGGTGGCGGTCAGGTCCGTCTCGTACGCCAGCACCTGCTGGGTCCGCAGCGCCAGCCGGGCCGCCTTCTCGGTGGGCAGCGCGATCGCCTCGTCGAAGCTGTTGGTGTGCAGCGACTGGGTGCCGCCGAGCACCGCGCCGAGGCCCTGCACCGCCACCCGGACCAGGTTGACCTCCGGCTGCTGGGCGGTGAGCTGCACGCCCGCGGTCTGGGTGTGGAAGCGCAGCATCATCGACTTCGGGTTCTTGGCGCCGAAGTCGTCGCGCATCAGCCGGGCCCAGATCCGGCGGGCGGCCCGGAACTTGGCCACCTCCTCCAGCAGGGTCGTGCGGGCGACGAAGAAGAACGACAGCCGGGGCGCGAAGTCGTCCACGGCCAGGCCGGCCTCCAGCGCGGCCCGGACGTACTCGACGCCGTTGGCCAGGGTGAACGCGATCTCCTGCGCGGGCGACGCGCCGGCCTCGGCCATGTGGTAGCCGGAGATGGAGATGGTGTTCCACTTCGGCACCTCCTTGCGGCAGTAGCCGAAGGTGTCGGCGACCAGCCGCAGCGAGGGCTTCGGCGGGAAGATGTACGTCCCGCGGGCGATGTACTCCTTCAGGATGTCGTTCTGGATCGTGCCGTTGAGGGCCGAGCCGGCGACCCCGTTCTCCTCGGCCACGAGCTGGTAGAGCAGGAGCAGCACCGAGCCGGGCGCGTTGATGGTCATCGAGGTCGAGACCTTGTCGAGCGGGATGCCGTCGAAGAGCAGCCGCATGTCGTCGATCGAGTCGATGGCCACCCCGACCTTGCCCACCTCGCCGTGTGCGATCGGGTCGTCGGAGTCGTAGCCCATCTGCGTCGGCAGGTCGAAGGCCACGGAGAGACCCATCGTGCCGGCCCGCAACAACTGGTGGTAGCGCGCGTTGGACTCGGTGGCAGTGCCGAAGCCGGCGTACTGGCGCATGGTCCAGGGGCGGGAGGTGTACATGGTGGGGTAGACCCCGCGCGCGTACGGGAACTCGCCCGGGCCGCCGAGCCGGGAGTCCAGATCCTCCGGAAGGTCCGCCGCCGTGTAGACGCCCTTGATCGGGAAACCGGACTCGCTTGACCGCGGTTCGCTCATTAGCGGATGGTAGGACGCGCGACGGCGTCGGCGGGTGAGGGATACCGCACACCGGTCGACGCGTCGACGGGCATCGACGAGAGGTGAACGCTCGGACACGTACCGTCCAGTTCGACAAACGTCCGCCGCGTCGGGTTTCGCATCGGGCGTCGGAACCAGCAAGATAGGGGGGTTGTGTCCCAGCCCCCCTCGAATTCCCCCGGTGGCTTTTCTGTGACTCAGATCCCGACGTGGAGCGGCGGACCAGTCAGTTCCCCCAACGGACGCGCGACGCCCGGCACGACCATCGGCGAGCGCTACTCGCTGCGTTCGGCGGTGGGCAACGGCGGCATGGGCACGGTCTGGCGTGCCACGGACACACTCCTGCGGCGGGACGTGGCCGTCAAGGAGGTCGTCCTGCCCCCGGGGCTGGCCCCCAGCGACCGCGACGCCATGTACGAGCGCACCCTGCGCGAGGCCCGCGCCGCGGCGGCCATCCAGCACCCGGCCGTCGTCCAGGTCTACGACGTGGTCACCGAGGGCGGCCGGCCGTGGATCGTGATGGAGCTGCTCGACGCCCGCAGCCTCGCCGACATGGTGATCGAGGACGGGCCGGTCGCGCAGCGGGTGGTCGCCAAGATCGGCATCGCCCTGCTCGGCGCGCTGGAGGTGGCGCACGCGATCGGCGTGCTGCACCGCGACGTCAAGCCGGCCAACGTGCTGATCTGCGCCGACGGGCGCTGCGTGCTGACCGACTTCGGCGTGGCCCGGATGCCCACCGACGTGCAGCTCACCACCCCCGGGATGGTGCTCGGCTCGCCGCACTTCATCTCCCCCGAGCGGGCGATGGGCCAGGAGTTCGGCCCGCCGAGCGACCTCTTCTCGCTGGGCGTCACGCTCTACACGGCGGTGGAGGGGCGGCCCCCGTTCGACAAGGGCGACCCGATCGAGACCATGCACGCCGTGGTCGAGGACCCGCCTGCCCCGCCGCAGCGCAGCGGGCCGCTGGCCCGGGTGCTGATGGGCCTGTTGGAGAAGGACCCGGCCCGCCGCCTCGACGTGCACACCGCCCGGGCCATGCTGCGCGAGCTGCTCGCCGGCCCGCTGACCAGCAACGCCGCCGCCGTGAACTCGGTGACCGATCCCTACTCGGTGGTCCCGGTGCAGCGGCCCGTGCCGACCCCGCCGGCCGCCGCGCCGGAGCAGCCGAAGCCGAGCGGGCAGATCGGCGGCCGGGCCATGCTCAACCCCGGCGAGTCGCTCACCGACCGGCTGGCGGCGCTGCGCCGGGGCGAGCGCCCCGCGCAGGCCGCCCTCGCCGCGAGCCCCGCCGCGATGGACGACACCAGCGCCGACGCCCTGGCCGGACCGCTGCACACCCCCACCGGCGCGATGCCGGCGCCGAGCGGGTCCACGCCGGCCGGCCGCACCTACGGCGGCGCCGAGGCGACCCAGCGGATGACGTCCGGCGGGTCGGACGCCACCCAGCAGCTGCGCACCAACGCCGCCGGCCTGGTCGGCTTCAGCGGCCCGACCGAGGCGACCCAGCGGGTGAAGGCGGGCACGCCCACCTTCGGCACCCCGCCCGAGGCCACCCAGCGGGTGGGCGCCGGAGCGCCCGTCTTCGGCGCACCGCCGCCGGAGGCCACCCAGCACCTCGGCGGCACCTACGGCGGCGGCCAGTGGTCGGTGCCGGGCACCGGGCAGCCGTGGGCGACCCCCGCCACCGCGCCCGCCGCGAGCGGCTCGGGCGGCGGCTTCGGCGGCCGGGTCGGCGCCGTCGGCAACCAGCTCGTCGGCACCGTCAAGGGCTGGCCGCGCAAGGTGCAGCTCGCCGCCGCCGGCGGCCTGGCGGCACTGCTGCTGATCGGGGCGGTCGTCCTCTTCACCGGCGGCGACGACCCGGCGCCGACCGTCCCGCAGGCCGCCCCGACGTCGCAGGCCCCGGCCGCCGGCGTGCCCGAGATGAAGGAGCACACCGGCAAGGGCGTACGGGTCATGGTGCCGCAGGGCTGGGAGATCAAAAGCGCCGGCAACTGGGTGGACTACGTCGACCCGGAGGACGAGGGCCGCAAGGTCCGGATCCTGGTGGAGGACTTCCGCACCAACTCGATGCGCTGGGCCGAGGTCGCCGAGGACGGTCTGAAGAACCGCTCCAAGTCCTGCGCCAAGCCGTACGCCCAGCTCGCCATGAACGAGGTGCAGTGGGTCGGCAAGGCGGCGGCCGAGTTCGAGTACACCTGCGGCGAGGGCGAGGCCAAGCGGCACGGCGTGTGGCGCGGCGTGGTCCACGAGGGCAAGGTCTACTCGTTCTACCTCACCTCGACCGACACGAAGTTCGCCGACAGCCGGCCGATCTTCGACGAGATGGTGAAGACGTTCCAGCTCACCGAGGCCGGCTGAGCCCGGGGGAAGCGCGGTGGTGATCCGCCGGCGTGCTATCAAGAGACATGCCGGCGGAAACCACTGACATCGACGACATTCGCGAGCAAGCACGGCGCTGGCTCGACGACGATCCCGACCCGGCCAGCCGGGAGGAGTTGCGGGCGGTGCTCGACCGCCTGCCGGCGAGCGCCCCGGAGCTGGCCGACCGCTTCGCCGGCCCGCTGACCTTCGGCACCGCCGGGCTGCGCGGCCCGCTGCGCGCCGGCCCCAACGGGATGAACCTCGCGGTGGTCACCCGGGCCGCCGCCGGGCTGGTCGGCTGGCTCGCCGCCCAGGGCGGCTCCGGCCCGCTGGTGATCGGGTACGACGCCCGGCACGGTTCCCGCGAGTTCGCCGAGCGGACCGCCCAGGTCGCCACCGGCGTGGGACGCCTGGCGCTGCTGCTGCCCCGCCCGCTGCCCACCCCCGTGCTCGCGTACGCGGTGCGCCACCTCGGGGCGGTCGCCGGGGTGATGGTGACCGCCAGCCACAACCCGCCGCAGGACAACGGCTACAAGGTCTACCTCGGCGCGGAACTGGGCGGGACGCTCGGCGACGGCGCCCAGATCGTGCCCCCGGCCGACGCCGGCATCGAGGCCGCGATCCGGTCGGTCGGGTCGCTGGCCGAGGTGCCCCTCGGGCCGGCCGGTCAGGTGCTCGGCGACGACCTGGTGGCCTCCTACGTGGAGCGGGCCGCCGCCGTCATCGACCCGGACGGGTCGCGCGACCTGGCGGTGGCGTACACGCCGCTGCACGGGGTGGGCGCGGCGGTGCTCACCGCGGCGTTCGCCCGCGCGGGCTTCCCCGTGCCCGGTGTGGTGCCCGAGCAGGCCGAGCCCGATCCGGCGTTCCCGACCGTCTCCTTCCCCAACCCGGAGGAGCCCGGGGCGGTGGACCGGCTGGTCGCGCTGGCCGAGGCGACCGGCGCGGACATCGCCATCGCCAACGACCCCGACGCGGACCGCTGCGCGGTGGCCGTCCGGGACACCGGTCCCGCGGTGAGCACGCAGGCAGCGGTCGCCGGCCCGGATCAGCCGGCGGCGAACCCGCCCGGCTGGCGGATGCTGCGCGGCGACGAGGTGGGCGTGCTGCTGGCCGACCACCTCATGCGGCGCGGCGTGACCGGCCTGTACGCCACCACGATCGTGTCGTCGTCGCTGCTGCGGGCGATGTGTGCCGCCCGGGGCCTGCCCTACGACGAGACGCTGACCGGGTTCAAGTGGATCGTCCGGGCCGGCGGCGGGACCGAGCCGCTGGTCTTCGGCTACGAGGAGGCGCTCGGCTACTGCGTCGCCCCGGAGCACGTACGCGACAAGGACGGCATCACCGCCGCGCTGACCGTGGCGGAGCTGGCCGCCGGGCTCAAGGCGCAGGGGCGCACCCTGACCGACCGGCTGGACGAGCTGGCCGCCGAGTTCGGCGTGCACCACACGGACCAGCTCTCCGTACGGGTGGACGACCTACGGCTGATCGCCGACGCGATGGCCCGGATCCGGGCCGCCACCCCGACGACGCTGCTCGGGCAGCCGGTCACCGAGGCACAGGACCTGCTCCCGGAGGCGGATGCCGATGACGTTCCGCCAGCCCCGCTTCGGCCGCTCGGGCCGGTGGCCCCGGTTGCCGCCGCCTCCGACGGTCTCGCCGTGCCGGAACCCGTCG